>NZ_JCBANH010000078.1:0-31578 GCF_059760925.1 Achromobacter sp. 1011791174 | reverse complement strand
GTGCAGGCCCGCGTTCGGCGGGCCTGCCGACGGTTGATGTTACAGATCGCACCGTTTTGGTGCAAGGGTGCGGGGCGGAAATGGTGCGCGGCGCGGGCCCCGGGGCGGGGCCAGGCTCAGCCGAGCCGATAGGAAAACAGCGTCGTGCCGCCCTTGCCGGGTTGCGACAGCGGCGCCTCGGGCACCCAGCCGTCCTCGGTCAGGATGGCGTCCAGCGGGTAATCGTGTTCGGCCGGCTCGTAGTCGGCGTCCAGCTCGCCGCAGCTCCAGGCGATGCCGATGGCGGTGAAGGGCTGGCCGCCGTCGCGCAGCGCGGCCAGCGTGCGGTCGTAGTAGCCGCCGCCGTAACCCACGCGGTCGCCAAACTGGGTAAAGCCGAGCGTGGGCGCCAGCACCACGTCGGGCGGCAGTTCGTCGCCCGCGGCGGGTTCCTGGATGCCGTAAGCGCCGCTGCGCATGGGGGCGTCCGGCGTCCAGGGCAGGAAGGCCAGCGGGGCGTTGCGTTCGCGCACCACCGGCAGCACCACGGTGATGCCGGCTTCCACCCATTGCTCGAGCAGCGGGCGCAGGTCGGGTTCGTCCTCCATGGGCCAGAACGCGGCCACGATGGAGGGCGCGCGGCGGCCGGCCTTGACCGCTTCGTCGCGGGCGGCGTTCAGCCAGGTGAACAGCCTTGCGCGCATCAGCAGACCGCCACGGCTGCGCTGGTTTTCCGGCAGGTTGGCGCGCAGTTGGCGCAATCGCGCGCGCAGCGGGACTGCGGTATCCTCTGGAGTATTTTGCGTAGTCATGCGGTAGCGGTAACGAGGGTGGAAAATGAAAGCAAGAATGCAGGCCTGCGACCAGGCGCAGAACAAGGCTGGCACGTGAGGAAGACACCCATGGCACACGCCCTGCAATCCGGACGGTATCAGAAATCCGCGCGGCCGGCGTCCGCCGCCGACGCGGCCCAGGCCGGCGCCGGCCTGCGCCGCTGGCTGCCGTTGCTGGCGTTGTTCACCGCCGCCTGCGCGCCGGTCGACGCGCAGCAGCGCAGCGCCTCGGTCAATCCGCAACCCCAGCCCGCCGCCCAGGCGTCGCAGCCCGCCATCGCCGTGCCGCCGGCCGTGCTGGCCGGCCTGCCGCCCACCAACGACACGCCCGCGCTGGCCGCCGTCCAGGCCGCGCGCGAGGCCATGAACCGCAAGCAGTGGTCGGTGCTGGGCGCGTTGGTGCCCCAGGCCAAGTCCGACCCGCTGGGCATGTACCCGGAATACTGGCTGCTGCGTTACCAGCTGTGGTCGCCGCCGGCCGGCGGGCGGCCCAACGCCGACCTGCAGCGCTTCATCAGCGGCAACCCCGACGCCTACCTGGCCGACCGCCTGCGCGGCGACTGGCTGCTGGCCGCCGCCCGCAGCGGCGATTTCGACACCGTGCGCAAGCTGGCGCCGGTGAAGAACAGCAACGCGCAGATCGAATGCGCGATCCTCGACGCCAAGCACATGAGCGGTCAGCGCGCCACCGCCGCCCAGGCCATGGCCGTGTTCCAGCCCGGCACCGCCTGTTGGGGCCTGTATGACCAGCTGGTGGCCGATCGCGTCCTGGGCTGGGACGAGCTTGAACCGCAGCTGCGCGACGCCATCGAGGCCAACAAGACCACCGACGCGCGCAAGTTCGTGCAGTACATGTTCGAGCCGCGCGACCAGAAGACCTACGACCTGCTCATCAAGGATCCGATGAAGTGGCTCACCCGGCAGGACCGCCTGCCGGTGGGCCGCAACGAGAAAGAGCTGGTGACCATCGCGCTGGCGCGCCTGGCCCGCTCCGACGTCAGCGTGGCCGATTCCTACCTGCGCCGCGAATGGGCCAAGTCCATGGCCAAGTCCAATCTCGCCTGGGTGCGCGGCCAGTACGCGCTGGCCGCCGCGCTGAACCTGGACAGCCGCGCCAACGATTGGTACCACGAGGCCGGCCATATCCGCATGACCGAGTACAACGCCGGCTGGAAGGTGCGGGCGGCGCTGCGCCAGCCCAAGATCGACTGGAAGTGGGTCATCGAGTCCATCGACGAGATGCCGCCGGCCCAGCGCGCCGACACCTCCTGGGTCTACTGGAAGGCGCGCGGCCTGGCCGCCACCGGCCGCAAGGACCAGGCCCAGGCCGCCTACGCCAGCATCGCCGACCGCTTCGACTTCTACGGCCAGCTGGCCGCCGAGGAATTGGGCCGCCGCATCACGGTGCCGCCGCGTCCCGCGCCGATCACCGACGCCGAGATCGCCGAGGCGCGCGCCAACCCTGGCTTGCGCCGTGCCGTGCAGCTGTTCCGGCTGGGCTGGCGCGCCGAGGCCGTGCCTGAATGGAACTTCGCGCTGCGCGGCATGAGCGACCGCCAGCTGATGGCGGCCGCCGAGCTGGCGCGCGCCGAGAACATCTACGACCGTGTGGTCAACACCTCGGACCGCACCGAGAAGGAATTCGATTTCAGCCAGCGCTTCATCGCGCCCTTCGAGGGCCGCGTCACGGCCAAGGCCAACGCCATCGCGCTGGACCCGGCCTGGGTCTACGGCCTGATCCGCCAGGAATCGCGCTTCATCATGGACGCGCGCTCGCACGTGGGCGCGTCGGGCCTGATGCAGCTGATGCCGGCGACCGCCAAATGGGTCGCGGGCAAGATCGGCATGACCGATTTCACGCCCGCCAGCGTCAACGATTTCGACACCAACACCGAGCTGGGCACCAACTATCTGAACATGGTGCTGCGCGATCTGGACGGTTCGCAGATGCTGGCCAGCGCCGGCTACAACGCCGGCCCGCGGCGGCCGCACAACTGGCGTTCCACCTTCACGCATCCGGTCGAGGGCGCGATCTTCGCCGAGACCATCCCGTTCAACGAGACGCGCACCTACGTCAAGAACGTGATGTCGAACTCCGTCTATTACGCGGCCATGTTCAGCGGCCAGCCTCAATCCCTGAAGGAGCGGCTGGGCAAGGTCGTGCCCCTGGGCGCCGAAAGCACCACGCTGCCATGACGCAGGACCCCGCAACCCAGGGCCTGCAGGTGTATATCGTGGGCGGCGCGGTGCGCGACGCCCTGCTGGGCCTGCCGGCCGGCGATCAGGACTGGGTCGTGGTCGGCGCCACGCCCGAGGATATGGCGCGCCGGGGCTTCATGCCCGTGGGCGGCGATTTTCCGGTGTTCCTGCATCCGCGCACCAAAGAGGAATACGCGCTCGCCCGCACCGAGCGCAAGTCCGGCCACGGCTACAAGGGCTTCACCTTCCATACCGGTGTCGACGTGACGCTGGAAGACGATCTGCGCCGCCGCGATCTCACCGTCAACGCCATTGCGCGCAAGCCCGATGGCGAGCTGGTCGACCCGCTGGGCGGCCAGGCCGACCTGCGCGCGCGCGTGTTCCGCCACGTGGGCGAGGCCTTCGAGGAAGACCCCGTGCGCATCCTGCGGCTGGGCCGCTTCGCGGCGCGCTTCGCCGATTTCAGCATCGCGCCCGAGACGCTGGCGTTGTGCCGCCGCATGGTCGAGGCCGGCGAGGCCGACGCGCTGGTGGCCGAGCGCGTGTGGAAGGAACTGTCGCGCGGCCTCATGACCGCCAAGCCGTCGCGCATGCTGGACGTGTTGCACCAGTCCGGCGCGCTGGCGCGGGTGATGCCGGAATTGCGGGAGCCGGCGGCCGTGGGCGCGGACGTGGACCGGGCCGCCACGCTGGGCCTGCCGCTGGCGTCGCGCTATGCGCTGATGTGCCGGCTGACGCCCGAGCGCGAAGCCCTGGGCCGGCGTCTGCGTGTGCCCACCGAATGCAATGATTGCGCGCGTCTGCTGCCGGAGATGCTGTCCGGCCTGGAGGCGGTCGACCGACAGGACGGCGCGAATGCGCAGCTGGCGCTGATCGAGCGCGCCGACGCGTTGCGCAAGCCCGAACGCTTCATGGATCTGATTCAGGCGGCCGCCGTGCTGCGGACCGTTGATGACGCTGCATGGCAGGCTCGCGTGGACGCGGCGCGCGGCGTGGACGCCGGCGCCATCGCGCGCGCCTGCGCGGGCGATCCGGCGCGCATCAAGGAAGGGGTCAGGCAGGCCCGGCTGGCGAGCCTGGCAGCGCTGGCGTCGCCGGCGAACTGAGGCCGGGAGGCGTCTTCAAGGCGGGGGCGCGTCTTCACGATCGGGACGCGCCGTCAAACCGCCGCGCAGCGTGGCGCGCGGCTTCTCCAGGGTTGCCGCCCAGGTTCAGAGCTTGCCGAGCCGGTCGCCGCGCGCGAAGCCGCGCAGCGGCGCGGTGATGCCACGGCCCACCGCCAGCACCTTGAACAGCTCGCCCATCTCGGCTTCCGACAGCAGCTTCTGCACCGGCGCGACGGCGCGCGCATAGGCGGCCGCATCCGAGGGGTCGAGCTGCGCCAGCAGCTCCATCAGGCCGGCGTTCATCAGGAAGCGCGCCTGCGAGGTATAGCCCAGCACCTGCAGCCCCGCCGCCTGCGCGGCGTCGGCCATGGCGGTGAAGTCCACGTGGGCGGTGATGTCCTGCAGGCCCGGCGCGGTGAAGGGATCGCCATGGGCGTGGTGCCGCAGATGGCACATCAGCGTGCCGCCCGCGCGCTGCGGATGGTAGTACTCGCTGCGCGGAAAGCCATAGTCGATCAGCAGCGCCGCGCCGCGTTCCAGCCAGCCGCCCATCGCGCCGATCCAGGCCTCGGCCTGCAGATTGATCTCGGATACATAGCCGGGCAGGGCCGGCATGCGCCCGGCCAGCGCGGCCGCCAGCGCGGGGCTGGCCGGGCGGTCTTCCCAGACGAATTCGTCGTGAGCGCCCAAGGCCACGCCGCGTTCCAGCGGCATTGCGTCTTCGCTCCAGCGGAACAGCGACACCGGCATGGCGTCCAGCACTTCGTTGGCCAGCACGCAGCCCGAGAAGGACGCCGGCAGCGCGTCCAGCCAGCGCACGCGCGCACCGAAGGGCGCCAGCCGCTTGGCCTGGACCGCGCGCAGGTCGGCCGACACTTCCAGGATCAGGTAGTCGGTGTGCGCCTGGCCCAGCGCGTCCAGCTCGCGCAGCACGCCTTCAGCCAGCGCGCCGGTGCCGGCGCCGAATTCCAGCACGGCGGACGTGCCGGTCTGCGCCAGCACGTCGGCGGCCTGGCGCGCCAGCGTGCGCGCGAACAGCGGCGTGAGCTGCGGCGCGGTGACGAAGTCGCCCGCCGGCAGCGCGGCGGCGTCGGCCGGGTCGGCCAGCTTGACGTTGCCGGCCGCGTAGTAGCCCAGCCCTGGCGCGTACAGCGCTTCTGCCATCCAGTGGTCGAACGGCAGCCAGCCGGACGCGGCCCGGATGGCCGCGCGCAGATGATCGGCCGCGGCGGCGCTGTGTTCGAGGGAGGCGGGATCCAGGGGCGGGAGATTGGTGGGAGCGGGGCGTTGCATGTAGCGGCCATGTGAGGAATCCGGGAATTTTAGCCGGGGGGCGGCATGCGCCCGTACTGGCAAGACTGTCAGGGGACCGGTAGGTCGTCCTGCGATGGTTTTCTCTAAATACTCACTATATGAGATCAATACTTATATATTGATAATTTAAAAAAACCTACCTACACTCCGGCCAATAAGGAAACAGGAAACCCACGACGGTGTTCGGAGAAAGGAAGGAGCCAAGTGTCCACAGCCCAACGCAAACTCAAGGCCGCCATCATCGGCAGCGGCAACATCGGCACGGACTTGATGATCAAGATCCTGCGCCATGGCCAGCACATCGAAATGGGGGCGATGGTCGGCATCGACCCGCAATCGGACGGTCTGGCCCGCGCGGCGCGGCTGGGCGTGGCCACCACGCATGAAGGGGTCGAAGGCCTGGCGCGCCTGCCGGTATTCCAGGACATCGACTTCGTGTTCGATGCCACCAGCGCCGGCGCCCACGTGAAGAACGACGCATTCCTGCGCGCGCTCAAGCCCGGCATCCGCATGGTCGATCTGACGCCGGCCGCCATCGGCCCGTACTGCATTCCCGTGGTCAACGGCGAGGACCACTTGGACGCCTTGAACGTGAACATGGTGACCTGCGGCGGCCAGGCCACGATCCCGATGGTCGCGGCCGTATCGCGCGTGGCCAGGGTGCACTACGGTGAAATCGTGGCGTCGATCTCCAGCAAGAGCGCGGGCCCCGGCACGCGCGCCAATATCGACGAGTTCACCGAAACGACGTCCAAGGCCATCGAGGCGGTGGGCGGCGCCACGCGCGGCAAGGCCATCATCGTGCTCAATCCGGCCGAGCCGCCGCTGATCATGCGCGACACCGTCTACACGCTGAGCGAACTGGCCAACGAGGACGCCATCGCGCGTTCGGTCGAGGACATGGCCGCCGCCGTGCAGGCCTACGTGCCCGGCTATCGCATGAAGCAGAAGGTGCAGTTCGACCGCATCGACACGCCCGTGCGCCTGCCCGGCGTGGGCGAGGCGCTCACCGGGCTGAAGACCTCGATCTTCCTGGAAGTCGAGGGCGCGGCCCATTACCTGCCTGCTTATGCGGGCAACCTGGACATCATGACCAGCGCGGGCCTGCGCACCGCGGAACACATGGCCCGCCGCATGCTGGCGGCCGCGGCGCTTGTTTGAGGGCGGTGACAGACGATGAACCAAGCCAAGAAAATCTATATCTCCGACGTGACGCTGCGCGACGGCAGCCACGCCATCCGCCACCAGTACAGTGTTGAACAGGCCCGGCGCATCGCCCGGGCGCTCGACGAGGCCAAGGTCGATTCCATCGAGGTCGCGCACGGCGACGGCCTGCAGGGCTCCAGCTTCAACTACGGCTTCGGCGCGCACACCGATCTGGAATGGATCGAGGCCGTGGCCAGCGAGGTCAAACACGCCAGGATCGCCACGCTGTTGCTGCCCGGCATCGGCACCGTGCACGACCTGAAGAACGCCTATGACGCCGGCGTGCGCGTGGTGCGCGTGGCCACGCATTGCACCGAGGCCGACGTCTCGCGCCAGCACATCGAGTACGCCCGCCATCTGGGCATGGAGGCCGTCGGCTTCCTGATGATGAGCCACATGACCGAACCGCAGGCGCTGGCGCGGCAAGCCAAGCTCATGGAAAGCTACGGCGCGACCTGCTGCTACGTGGTGGACTCCGGCGGCGCGCTCGGCATGCAGGACGTGCGGGACCGCTTCCGCGCCTTCAAGGATGTGCTCAAGCCCGAAACGCAGACCGGCATGCACGCCCATCACAACCTGAGCCTGGGCGTGGCCAATTCCATCGTCGCCGTCGAGGAAGGCTGCGACCGCGTGGACGCGAGCCTGGCCGGCATGGGCGCGGGCGCGGGCAACGCGCCGCTGGAAGCCTTCATCGCCGCCATCGACCGCATGGGCTGGAACCACGGCACCGATCTCTACAAGCTCATGGACGCGGCCGACGACATCGTCCGTCCGCTGCAGGACCGTCCGGTGCGGGTGGACCGCGAGACGCTGGCGCTGGGCTATGCGGGCGTATACAGCTCGTTCCTGCGCCATGCCGAGGCGGCGGCGGCCAAGTACCAGCTCAAGACCGTGGACATCCTGGTCGAGCTGGGCAAGCGCCGCATGGTGGGCGGCCAGGAAGACATGATCGTCGACGTGGCGCTGGACATCCTCAAGCAGCGCGCCTGATCCGCCAGGCGCCGCCTGGCATCCGCGCGCCGGTTCCGGCCGCCGCGCGGATGCCCACAATTTGAATATCAACGAGACAAGCAAGGTACTTCATGTCGACAAGACAATCGGGCCCGGCCATGGGCAACAGGCCGGCGGGCAGTCACGCCCGTCCGGAAGCCGTTACGGTCAGCGAGGCCGATCGCCGGCGCGCGCTGTTCGGCAGCGCGGTCGGCAGCACCATCGAGTGGTATGACTACTTCCTCTACGGAACGATGTCGTCCATCGTCTTTGGCAAGCTGTTCTTTCCGTCGAGCGATCCGGTCACCAGCCAACTGCTGGCGCTGGCCTCGTTCGCGCTGGCGTTCCTGATCCGTCCCATCGGCGGCATCGTGTTCGCGCATGTAGGCGACCGCGTCGGCCGCAAGAAGACGCTGGTGATCACGCTGTCCATCATGGGCCTGTCCACGGTGCTCATCGGCCTGACGCCGACCTATGCCAGCATCGGCATCTGGTCGCCCATCCTGCTGACCTTGCTACGCCTGCTGCAGGGACTCGCGCTGGGCGGCGAATGGGGCGGCGGCGTATTGCTGGCCGTGGAGTACTCGCCGGCGCACAAGCGCGGCTTCTTTGGCGCGGTGCCCCAGACCGGGGCCTTGTTCGGCCTGGCGCTGGGCAACTTCGCCACCTCGGGCCTGAGCGCGCTGTTCTCGGAGGAAGCCTTCCTGTCCTATGGCTGGCGCATTCCGTTCGTGCTGTCCATCGTGCTGGTGCTGATCGGCATGTGGATCCGCAACAAGGTCGAGGAAACGCCGTCCTTCCGCAAGGTGGCCGCCGAAGCCCGGGACAATCCCAAGCATGCCGGTGAACGCAAGATGCCGCTGGTGGAGACGCTGACCCGGCATTGGCGCGCCGTGCTGATCGCCATCGGCGCCAAGTTCGTCGAGACCAGCACCTTCTTTCTCTTCGCCACCTTCACCATCTCGTATCTGGTGGGCCTGGGCTATCCGCGCGTCCAGGCGCTGAACGTGGTGCTGGTCGCCGCGCTGATCGCTGTGCCGGTGATGCTGTACTTCGGCGCCCTGTCGGACCGCATTGGCCGCAAGAAGGTGTTCGCGTGCGGCACGGTGGCGATCGCCCTCTACGCGCTGCCGTATTTCTGGCTGCTCAACCAGGGTTCGGCGCTGATCGCGACGGCCGCCGTGGTGCTGGGTTTTTCCATCATCTGGTCCACCTACGGCTCCGTGCTGGGCACGTTCTTCGCCGAGAGCTTTCCGCCGAACGTGCGCTATACCGGCGTTTCGCTCGGCTATCAGGTGGGCGCGGCGCTGGTCGGCGGACCGATGCCGCTGATCGCCACCGCCCTGCTGGCCCGCTATGATGGCAGCTATGTCCCGGTGGCGGTCTTCATCGTCCTTTGCGCCGCGGTGTCGCTGATCGCGGTCGGCTTCACCAAAGACCGTACCGGGCAACCGCTGGATACGTGACGCGCAGGACGCGTGTCGCATCGGCGCCGCCGGCGCCGCTGGCCGTCGATGCCTCACGTTCCGTCACCCTCTGCTCAGCACATGACCGAAAATTCCGTCGACAAGACCGTCAAGGCCGAAAAGGCCGCCAAGACAGCCAAGCCGCTTGCCAGCCAGACCCTGTTCCGAGGACTCGACGTGGTCAGCGCGGTGGCCGAAGGCTGCCGCAGCGTGCAGGACATCTCCGACCGGACCGGCATCGCCTTCAGCACCACCCACCGGCTGGCCTCGGCGCTGGTGCAGATACGCTATCTGCGCTTCGAGCCGCGCAAGGGTTATCGACTGGGCAGCCGGCTGGTCGAGCTGGGTTTCATGGCCTACCGCGACTCCGCCATCACCACGACGGCGCGGCCCTTGCTCGAAGAGCTGGCCGCCCAGACGCAGGACACCGTGCACCTGGCCGCGCTGGATGAAGATGAAGGCATCATCTATCTCGACAAGATCGGCGGCCAGCGGCCCATCGAGGTCAACACGCGCATCGGCGGCCGCAAGCCCGTATGCAGCACCAGCGTGGGCAAGGCGCTGATCCTGGACCAGGGGCCCGCCGCGTGGAAACAGCGTTACGAACAGGAAGCCGCCAAGGGCATGGGCGGACGCCTGCCGCTGGATGAATGGCTGGCCGCGATGGCGGTCTATGCGGCCAAGGGTTACACCTTCGACCTGGCTGAAAACGTCGACGGCATCCGCTGCGTGGGCACGCCCGTGCGCGATGCCAGCGGCGCCATCGTCGCATCGATCAGCGTGACCAGCACGGACGCCTACACCGACGAGGCGCGCATGCACGAGATCATTCCGCTGGTGCAAAGCGTGGCCCGCAAGATCAGCATGCTGCTGGGCGCGGGCGGCGCATAGCCGGCATCGCGCCATGCGTCGCCGGCGCGCCGGCGGATTCAGCCTCCCAAAGCAAAACACCCCAGCCGTCGGAAATCATCCGATGCCTGGGGTGTTTTTCAGCTGGCGAGGCGCGACTGATGCCGCGCCCGCGAGCGGGGCTTAGCCGCGGCGCGCGCCTGCCGGCTTGCTGAAACGCTTGCCGCCGTCGCGCTTGTCGAACGAGGGCTTGCCGTGGAAACCGCCTTCGCGCTGCGGACGGTCGCCGAAGCTGGCGCGGTCGTTGAAGCTGGGGCGGTCGCCGCCACGGAAACCGCCTTCACGCGGGCCGCGCTCGTTGAACGGACGCGGATCGCGCTGGGCGCGGTCGCCGAAGCTGGGACGGTCGCCGTAGGAACGTTCGCCGCCACGGAAGCCGCCTTCGCGTTGCGGACGGTCGCCGAACGAGGGCTTGCCCTGGAAACCGCCTTCGCGCTGCGGACGGTCGCCGTAGGGGCGGTCGCCGCCACGGAAGCCGCCTTCGCGTTGCGGGCGATCGCCGAACGAGCGCTCGGCGCGGAAACCGCCTTCGCGTTGCGGACGGTCGCCGAACGAGGGCTTGCCATGGAAGCCGCCTTCGCGCTGCGGGCGGTCGCCGAACGAACGCTCGGCGCGGAAGCCGCCTTCACGTTGCGGACGGTCGCCGAAAGCGGGACGGTCGCCGAACGGGCGCGACGGACGCGCTTCGCGGTCGCCACGGTAACCGCCTTCGCGGTTGCCCTGGTAGCCGCCGCCGGGGCGCTTGCCGAAGGGCTTGCCGCCGCGCGGGCCGCCGGTGGACGGACGCGGCGTGCGCTGGGGTTCCAGGCCGGCGATGACTTCGGGCGTGATCGACTGGCCGATGTAGTGCTCGATGCGGCGAACCTTGTGGCGCTCGGAGTGCGTGGCCAGCGTGTAGGCCAGGCCGTTGCGGCCGGCGCGGCCGGTGCGGCCGATGCGGTGCACGTAGTCCTCGGCCTGCATCGGCAGGTCGAAGTTCACGGCGTGGCTGATGCCTTGCACGTCGATGCCACGGGCGGCCACGTCGGTGGCCACCAGGATGCGCAGCTGGCCGCGCTGCAGTTGCGTCAGGGTGCGGGTGCGCTGGCGCTGGTTCATGTCGCCGTGCAGGGCGGCGGCGGCAAAGCCCTGGTCGGCCAGGCGGTCGGCCAGATCGTCGGCGCCGCGCTTGGTCGACGTGAAGACGATGGCCTGATCCAGCGAGGCGTCGCGCAGCACGTGGTCCAGCAGTTGCATCTTGTGGCTGGCGTCGTCCGCGTACAGCAGGCTTTGCGTGATGTTGGTGTGCTTCTCCTTGGCGCCGGCGATCTCGATGCGCTGCGGTTCGCGCATCATGCGGGCGGCCAGCTTGGCCACGGTGCCGTCCAGCGTGGCCGAGAACAGCAGCGTCTGGCGGCTTTCCGGCAGGCGGCCGATGATGGTCTCGATGTCCTCGATGAAGCCCATGTCCAGCATGCGGTCGGCTTCGTCCAGCACCAGCGTGTGCACGGTGTTCAGTTTGACGCGGCCGGCGTTCAGGTGATCGATCAGGCGGCCGGGGGTGGCGACCAGCACGTCCACGCGGCGCGACAGCGCCTTCAGTTGCGCGCCGTAAGGCATGCCGCCCACGACCGTGGCGGTGCGCAGGTCGGCCAGCTTGCGGCCGTAGGTGGCGGTGGCGTCGGTGACCTGCAAGGCCAGTTCGCGGGTCGGGGTCAGCACCAGCACTTGCACGCCGACGCCCTTGTTGGCGGGCATCTGGGCGATGCGGTGCAGCGCCGGCAGCATGAAGGCGGCGGTCTTGCCGCTGCCCGTCTGCGAGGACACCATCAGGTCATGGCCGGCCAGGGCCTGGGGAATGGCGGCGGCCTGCACGGCGGTGGGGGTGCTGAAGCCGGCGTCTTGCACGGCGGACAACAGGGCAGGCGCGAGGCCGAGGTTTTCGAAAGACATAACTTTCCCTTGCCGCGGTCAAAGCGGCGCATTGCCAGGTCGGGCCGAAGGTAGGGGCGGCGATCCGGGCGACGGTTGATGGAGCATCGTGCCGACCGAATCAACCGTGCGCGTGACGCGTTCCATGTAACTGCCGGGAACGCAGGGCGAAAGGAAAGGAGGTCAGGAATCGATGATGTTCGGCATGGGCCAGGGCGAGAGGCTGCCCGGCAGACTGCAAAAAAATCCGCTAAATCAACGCGGTAGATGCCGAACTCGTTTTGTGCAGTGCGGCGATCATAACCCGAATTCGCCTTGCCTGGGAATTATTTTTTTGTCCAGTACCCAATCAATAGGGTTTTTCCCTTGGTCAACCAGCCAGCGATTGGTCGCCGCGAAATGGCCGCAGCCCAGGAAGGGCACGGGCGGGCGGCGGGCCGACAGCGGCGAGGGGTGATTGGACATCAGCACCAGATGGCCGCTGTTGCCGGGCAGCAACGCCTGCTTGGCCTGGGCGTGCGCGCCCCACAGCAGGAAAGCCTTGGGCGAGGGGTCGCGCGCCACCAGCGCGATCAGCGCGTCCGTCACCGTTTCCCAGCCGCGCTTGGCGTGCGAGGCGGGCTGGCCGTCTTCCACGGTCAGCGCCGTGTTCAGCAGCAGCACGCCCTGGTCGGCCCAGGGGCTCAGGTCATTGCCGGCCGGCACGGGGGTGCCGGGGAATTCCTGGGCGATCTCATTGAAGATGTTGCGCAGGCTGGGCGGCCGCTTGCAGTCGTCCGGCACCGAGAACGCCAGCCCCTGCGCCTGCCCTGGGCCATGGTACGGATCCTGGCCCAGGATCACCACCCGCACGTCCGACGGCGCCAGCCCATGCAGTGCGCGGAACGGCGTGGCCGGATAGACCACCGCGCCGTCGGCCAGGCGTTGCTCTATATGAGCGGTCACGGCGGCCAGCGCGTCAGCCACGGCGCGCACCGCGAAAGCGGCTTGCCATGCGGGGGGAAGTTCGGCGGCCTGGGCGGCCAGGGCGGAGGGGAGCAGGCGGTTGTCCATGGGCATGGGCGCGATTGTGGCACAGGGTCATGGACCGTTCCGGAGCGTGGCGCTGCTTCGGGTTTCTCCCTAGTGCACTTTGAGACCAGTCCGATGGAACTCCACCGTGTTTCTCGGTAGGTTGTAACCAATCCGAATTCTCGCCCAATGGGTGCGAACTTGGTAAGAAATGATAAAAAACATACAACTTCCGATATTGTCGCCAATTATTAATTCAAAAGTTTTTATTTTTCGACATATTCAAGCCTTAAGTTCCGGCAATACAGTTCCGTCAAATAAAACGTAGTCGGTTTTTATTTCAATAAGAAACAAATGCGTACCCGTCATATCAGGCGGAAAACCCTCCGGCATAAGGGTTTCCGTCGAGTGGCGCTGTCGGCTGCATTGATGGCGTTCCTTGCTTTCCCCTCGGCCGCGCAGCAGACGCCCGCTGAAGCCGCCGCCCGTGCCAGCGAAATCCAACGCCGCCAGGAACAGGAGCTGGAGGCGCAGCGCGCCCGCGCCGCCCAGCGGCCCGACGTCCTGTCCGCGCCCGAGGCGCCGGCCGCCGGCGAAGGGCCGCTGGTGTTTCCCCAGGAAAGCCCCTGCTTCGTCCTGCGCGAAGTCGTCTGGGATGGCGCCTTGCCGCCGGCGGACCTGCGCAAGCTGGCCGCCACGGCCGTCGGCCCCTGCGTGGGCGGGCTGGGCCTCAAAACCCTGCAAGAGCACCTGCACGCCCGGCTCATCGACCAGGGCCGTGTCACCGCGCGCGTGCTGGTCCCCGAGCAATCGCTGGCCGCCGGCACGCTGACGCTGCGCTACGTGCCGGGCCGTATCTCGGCGGTGCAGAGCGAGGGCGCGGCCGGCTGGTGGCGCACCGCCTTGCCGACCGGGCCGGGCGGCGAGCTGAACCAGCGCGACCTGGACCAGGCCCTGGAGAACATCCGCCGCCTGGGCAGCCAGGCCGACGCCTCCATCGACGTGGCGCCGGGCCCCGAGCTGGGCGATTCCGACATCGTCATCAAGCCCGGCACCGGCAAGCGCTGGCACGCGTATATCGGCGGCGACAACGCCGGCATGGAATCCACCGGCAAGGAGCAGATCAACGCCGGCCTGACGCTGGATTCGCCGCTGTTCCTGTACGACCAGTTCTCGGTCTCCTGGAACAGCAACGCCGCCTTCGGGCGCGACGACGCCGCCACGCGCGCCGGGTCCGTGAACTACAGCATTCCCTTCGGCTACTGGACGCTGTTCGCCAGCGCCAGCCGCTCGCGCTATCGCCAGACCGTGGCGGGTTTCGACGAGCCCATCATCTATGCCGGCACCACCAAACAGGTGGACATCGGCGTGTCCGTGGTGCCGTATCGCGGCAGCACCTACAAGGGCACCGTGATGTTCAAGCTGCTGCGCAAGCGGGTCAACAGCACGATCAACGACATCGACATCGAGGTGCAGCGCCGCGACGTCACCGGCTATGAATTCAGCTACGGGCATCGCCACTACGTGGGCCAGGCCGCGCTGGACATCGGCGGCGGCGTGCGCGGCACTTTGCCGCAATGGTCCAACCAGTCCGGTTACGTGTACGGCGATCCCGACTGGAACGGACGCAGCACCATTCTCACGGCCAACGCCGGGCTGTACCTGCCGTTCAAGCTGTCCGGCCAGCAGCTGGCCTATCAGGCCAACTGGCAGATCCAGCACGCCAAGACGGCCATCGTGCCGTCCGACTATTTCACCATCGGCAACCGCTACGCGGTGCGCGGTTTCGACGGCCAGATGACGCTGGCCGCCGAAGACGGCTGGAGCCTGCGCAACGACCTGTCGCTGAATCTTGGCGACCTGGGTCAGCAGCTTTACGTCGGATTGGACGTGGGCCGGGTCGGCGGGCAGTCGGCCCAGTTCCTGTCCGGCCGCACCCTGGTCGGTTCCGTCGCCGGCCTGCGCGGCCGCGTGACCATGCCCGGTCTTGCCAATGCGGTCAACGCCAGCTACGACCTGTCGCTGGGTTGGCCGCTCAAGAAACCAGAAAGCCTGAAGACGCAGCACACCGTGTTCGCCGCGTCGCTGATGTTCGAGTTCTAGCGTGAAGCGCGGCCGGGCCTGCCCGCGCCGCGTCCAGTGTCAGCGGTATCAGCTGTATCAGTTGCGTTGTTATTGCTCGCCGCCGGCCATGCCGGCGCGGACCGCTAGCCCGCGGCCGCGTCGAGGGCCTGGCGCGGCGGGGCCGTCGCTCGCGGGCCGCATGCCTCGCGAGTGGCGGCTTGCCATCCAAACGATTACCGAGAGTCGCCTCATGTCCAAGTTCCGTTCCGCCATTGTCTGGCTCGTGCTCTACACCCAGATCTGGACGCCCGTGCTGGCGCAGACGCTGCCGATCAGCGTGGACAAGAACGTTTCTGGCCAGCGGCCGATCGTCGGCACGAGCAATGGCGTGCCGGTGGTCAACATCGCGCCGCCCTCGGCGGGCGGAGTCTCGAACAACAAGTTCACGCAGTTCAACGTCGGTCCGTCCGGCGTGGTGCTGAACAACAGCGGCGGCGCCAGCCAGACGCAGCTGGCCGGGCAGGTCGCGGGCAACCCGATGCTGGGCAACCAGCGCGCCACCACCATCCTGAACCAGGTCACCGCGCCCAACCCCTCGCAGCTGATGGGCACGATGGAAGTGGCCGGCAACCGCGCCAACATCATCGTCGCCAACCCGGCGGGCATCACCTGCAACGGCTGCGGCTTTTTGAACGCGGACCGCGCCACGCTTACGACCGGCAAGCCCATGGTGGGGCCGGACGGCGGCATCGGCTTTGATGTGGCGGGCGGCAAGCTGCGCGTGGAGGGCGCGGGCCTGAACGGCGCGAACCTGAGCCGCGTGGATTTGATGGCGCGCACGCTGGAGATCAACGCGGGCATCTGGGCTGATCAGCTGCACGTGACGGCCGGCGCGGCCAAGGTCGACTACGCGACGGGCGCGGTATCCGCGGGCCAGGGCGAAGGCCCGGCGCCGACGGTGGCGCTGGACACGGCGGCGCTGGGCGGCATGTATGCCAATAGCATTCGCTTGGTCGGCACCGAGGCTGGCGTGGGCGTGAACGTGGGCGGCAACCTGGTCGCCTTGACTGGCAATCTGGAAGTGAGCGCGGCGGGCGACGTCAGGATCACGCCCAGCGGCACGATGCAGGCGGCGCGCGATGTGCGCGTGGCCGCCGGTCGCGATGTGGCGGTCGAAGGCCGAGCGCAGGGCGCCGGCGCGGTGGCCTTGACGGCGGGCCGCGACGCGGCGGTCACGGGCGCGGTGAGCGCGGGTCAGGCGCTGACGGTGGATGCGGCCGGTGATGTGTCGGTGAGTGCGCGCGGCAGCCTGCAGACGCAGGACGCATTGCGTGTGGCGGCGGGGCGCGATCTGGCGCTGGGCGGTTCGCTGGTGATGGGCGACCAGGATGTGCGCGTGCAGGCCGGGCGCAATCTGCGCGCGGGTACGGTGGCGGATAGCGGTTCGGGCAATGGCAACGGTGCTGGCAACGGCAATACGGGCGGCACCGGCAACAACAATGGCGGCACCGGCGGCAATACCGGAAGTAACGGCAGCGGCAATAACGGCGGCAACACCGGAAGCACCGGCGGCACTGCCGGCAACGGCGCAGGCACGAGCAACGGCTCGGGCGCAGGCGCAAGCACAGAGACCGCCGCCAGCACGCAATCGGTCGGCCTGGTATCCGCCAAGGGCGCGCTGACGCTGCAAGCCGGCCGCGATGTCCAGCTGCCCGGCCAGATCTCGGCCGCGCGCACCTTGCAAGCCGAGGCCGGCGGCGAGCTGTCCACGACCGCCAGCGCGCGCCTGCAATCAGGCCAGGCCATGGGGATACGCGCGGGCGAGGGCGTGACGCTGGCCGGCTCGGCCCTGAGCGACACCAGCCTGTCCATCGACGCGGCGCGCGAGCTGCGTCTGGACGGCAGCGCGCTGGCCTATGGCGGCACGCTGCGATTGGCGGGCAATGACGTGCTGCTGGGCGCGGCCAGCAAGACGCAGGGACGCGGCATTGACATCACCGCCACGCGCGACCTGCGCGCGAGCGGATCCACGGTTTCGGCGGGCGCGGCGCAACTGAAGGCCGGCCGCGATGCGGCCCTGTCCGGCACGCTTGCCGCCGATGGCGACCTCAAGCTGCAAGCCGGCGGCACGGCGAGCAGCGACGGCCAGCTGTCCAGCACCGGCAAGCTGCAACTGCAAGCCGGCAGCGATGCCACTCTCAAGGGCAGCCTGCGCAGCAACGGCGACCTGACGGCGGACGCGGGCGGCAAGCTGGCGCTGCTGGGCAGCGCCAGCGCAACGACGGGCGCGTTGAATCTGACCTCGGTGGGCGACCTGTCCATCGGCAAGGACGCCACGGCCCAAGCGGGCGGTGCCATCGGCCTGCGCACGCGAGGCAACTTCACCACCGCCGGCGCGATGGCGTCGCTGCAAGCGCTGACCATCAGCGCGGCGGGCGATGCGGCCATCGACGGCAAGCTGCTGGCGGGCGGTCCGCTGTCCGTCGATGCGATCGGCAAGATCGCGGCCGGCGCGGACGCGAAGCTGCAAGCCAAGGGCGCGCTGCGCCTGGACGCCGGCAAGGCGCTGACGCTGGCCGGTCTGGCCGAGACCAACGCCGGCATGACGCTGGCCTCGGGCACGGACCTGCGCGTGGACGGCAGCGCCATGGCCTATGGCGGCGCGCTGTCGCTGACGGCGGGTCAGGGGCTGACGCTGGGCGCGAATAGCACCTTGCAGGCCAGCGGCCTGCTGCAAGCCCAGGCCGGCGGCAAGCTGCAGGCGGACGGCACGATCTCGGGCGAGCAGGACATCCGTCTGTCGTCCAATGCCGACACCGTGGTGAACGGCAAGACGGTCGCCAATGGCCTCTTGAACATCAAGGCCGGCACAGACCTCGTCGTGGGCAAGAACGGCCTGGCGCAAGGCAGCGGCAACCTGTTCCTCTTCGCCGGCCAGGACCTGCGCATCGCCGGCACGGCCGGCACCGCCGAGACGGCGGCCACGGGCGGCGGCACGCTGCGCGCCGAGGCCGGTCGCGACATCCTCGTGACGGGCACGGTCACGGCCAGCTCGCCGGCCAGCCTGTCGGCGCAGCGGCACATGAGCGTGGACGGCACTGTCACCGCGCTGAGCGGCGATCTGACCACGCAAGCCGGCGGCGACCTGAAGGTGGCCGCGAGCGGGCGCTTGCAGTCCTCGGGCAAGCTGGACGCCAAGGCGGGCGGCGATATCGACTCGGACGGCACGCTGGCGGCCGGCGGCGCATTGGCGCTGGCGGCCACGGGCGACGCGCGGCTGGGCGGCACCATTGCCGCGCTGGGCACGAGCGCCCAGGGCACGCCGCCCGCGCCCGGCGGACGCAGCCTGTCCGTGCCGGCCAGCGGCGACCTGTCCGTGTCGGGAGGGCGTGACCTGATCATCAAGCAAGGCGCCCAGGTGCAGGCGGCCGGCGCCTTGAACGCCAGCGCCGGCCGCGACCTGAGCGTCTCCGGCGCGCTGGCCTCGGTGCGCGACCTGACCCTGGCCGCCGCGCGCGACGCGCGCGTGGACGGCTCGGCCGCCAGCGACGCCAGGCTGACGCTGAATGGTCGGAACATCACCGTCGCGCACCAGGGCCTGGTGCAGGCCGCCGACACCTTGGCCGCCACCGCCGCCGGTTCAATGCAGATCGCCGGCCGCGCGCTGGCCGGCCGCGACCAGACGCTGAGCGCGGGCGATAGCCTGTCGATCGACGGCACCGCCGCCGCCTTGAAGGGCGACCTGACCTTGACGGCCACGCGCGGCGACCTGATCCTGGGCGCGGCCTCGCGCCAACAGGCGGACGGCACGCTCACCGCCACCGCCGGCGGCGCGTTGCAGGCGCTGGGCTCGACCTCGGCCGGCAAGGATTTGAGCCTGCGCGCCGGCACCGATGCCCGGTTGGGCGGCGTGATCGCCACGCAGACCGGCAAGCTCTCGGCCAGCGCCGCGCGCGACCTCTTCATCACCACCGATGGCCGGCTGCAATCCGGCGCGGCGCTGGCCCTGGACGCGGGCGGCGCGCTGAGCAACGCGGGCGTCGCCTTCGCCAGCGGACGGGCCGACCTCTACGCAGGAACAACGCTGGCCAACACCGGCTCGGTGCTGGCGGGCGGCGACCTGAACGCGCGCACGCCCGGCCTGCTGAACAACACCGGCCGCTTCGTGGCGGGCGTGGACGCCGACGGCAAGCTGAGCCAGCCGGGCAGCCTGACGCTGACGGCCGGCACGCTGCAACACGCCGGCACCAGTCTGGCCGGCAAGAACATGACGCTGTCCGCGACGGGCATGAACCTGGTGGGCGGCACGCTGTCCTCCGTGGGCCTGATGACCGTGGCCGCCACCCAGGACATCGACGCGTCCCGCGCCACGCTGCATGGCGGCGGCCTGGACCTGTCCGCCGCCAACCTGCGCAACCCGGGCGGCAAGATCACGTCCTCGGGCGACGCGATCATCAAGCTCGGCGGCGAGCTGGACAACACCGGCGGCACCATCGCCGCGGCCGGCAAGGCCCGCATCGATGCCGCCAGCCTGGTCAACCGCGACGGCACCGTGGCCGGCGGCAACCTGACCGTCACCACCAGCGGCGCCATCGACAACCAGCGCGGCCTGCTGCAGGCCGACGACACGCTGACGCTGACGGCTTCGAGCCTGGACAACAGCAACACGCTGACCGCCAGCAACGCGCCCGCCAAGGGCGTGCTGGGCAAGGTGGTCAGCATCGTGGCCGGGCGCGTGAACAACCAGGGCGGCGCGATCAGCGCCGGCCAGGACCTCGGCATCAAGACCGGCGAGCTGGACAACACCGCCGGCGAAGCCGCCTCGCAAGGCGTCGCGCGCATCGAGGCCGACACGCTCAAGAACACGCAGGGCAAGCTGCTGGCGGGCAAGAACCTGACCGTCATCGTCAAGGCGCTGCAGGGCCTGGGCGCGCTGCGCTCGGGCGAGGACCTGTCCTTTGAGTACGCGGGTTCCCTGAACCAGGAAGGCGAAATCACCGCCGGCCGCGACCTGAACCTGAGCGTGGGCGGCACGCTGGACAACCGCGCGCGCATCACCGCGGGCCGCGACCTGGGCGTCAAGGCCGGCACGTTGAACAACCAGGCCACGGGCGAGCTGGTGGCCGGTCGCAACAACACGATCAACGTCACCGGCACGCTCACCAACGCGGGCCTGATCGACGGCGTCAACACGCGCATCACGGCGGGCGCCGTGACGAACCTGGGTCGGATCTATGGCGATAACTTGGCCATTGGGACGGGGTCCTTGGTCAATGACGTAGGCGCGGGCGGAGCGGCGGTGATCGCCGCGCGCAGCGCCATGGACCTGGGCGCGACCTATCTGGTCAACCGCGAACACGCGTTGATCTACTCGGCCGGCGACCTGCGTATCGGCGGCGCGCTGGACGCCGCCGGCCGTGCCGTGGGCCAGGCCGTCTCTTTGCAGAACGCCTCGGCCACGATCGAAGCGGCTGGCAACGCCGCCATCTCGGCCGCCACGCTGCTGAACCAGAACAATCGCTACGCCAGCGAGACCGTGGTCGTGTCGTCCAAGCCCAAGGTGTACTTCACGCCCGAAGGCACCACGGACATGTACGACGCCGAGACCAACTGGCTCTGCGACGAAGTCACGCCCATGTGCAGCAAGGATCCCGCCTGGCTGGACGACGATCCCGAGCGCAAGCTGCTGCTGCCCTCGACCAAATACCCGGCTGATCGCTACGGGCCGCCGTTCAACTACGCGCCCGGCTTCCGTGACAAGTCCGGCAAGAACGTGCCGATTCCGTTGACGTACCTTCCGCCGCAGTACATCTGCTACGGTGAAGGCGGCGACGCCGGCAACGCGTCGTGCGGCTACACAGACGAAGGGTTCCGATATGCTGGCGACGCGCGCGTTTGGGCTGTATTCGGCGTCACGCCGCCGTCCGGACCGATGCCTGTATGGGTCGAGCCAGAGCGTCCTTGTGACCGCGACAGGCAATGCCAGGCCAGCGAAACCGCGCGCCGCCAGGCCTATGAAGACGCCTATGCCGCGTACAAGGCCCGGCACATGGAACTGGACGCGCGCATCCGCGAATTCAATGCCGACTACGGCAGCCGCCTGAGAGGCACGTTCACCTACTACCAGGTCAACGAAACCGTCACCGAAACGCGCACGCTGTCGACTGACCCCGGCAAGATCCTGTCGGGCGGCTCGATGACGCTGACCGGCACCGTCACCAACGACAAGAGCCAGATCGCCGCCGGCGGCGCGCTGTCGGTCGTCGGACCGAACATCAACAACATCGGCGCCGGCGGTGAGCGCATCATCACGCGCGTCGGCACCGCGACCGTCACGCAAGAGCGGTCCAAGGGTCGCAAGGAATACTCCAGCGACTACAACGTCACCCTGGCCGGCCAACCGATAGAACTGCCCGTGGGCACGTCCGGCGGCAACGTCCAGGTCAGCCTGAGCGGTCAGAAGCCCGGCGCCACCGGCACCACCGCGCCCGGCCCCGTGCTGGTGGCCAGCGTGGGCCTGCCCGGCGGCACCGTGGTCCGCACCGTCTCCAACCCGGCCAGCATTCCCGACAGCCAGCTCTTCGCCGTCAACAACCGGCCGGACGCGCCCTATATCGTCGCCACCGACCCGCGCTTCACGGGCCAGCGGCCCTATGTGTCCAGCGACTACCTGTTCGACCTGCTGCACCCGTCCGGCGGCATGCCGGGAGCTCCGACGGGCAACTCGGTCGGCGCCGGTGGCACGCTGGCCGGCTCGCGCCTGGGCAGCTGGGATGCGCTGATCCCGCCGGGCGCGAAGTTCCTCACGCCCTCGGGCCAGCCCAAGCGCCTGGGCGACGGCTTCTATGAACAGAAGGCCGTGTCCGACCAGATCCTGGCCACCACCGGCCAGCGCTTCCTGGAGAAGTACAGCGACAACGACACGCAGTACAAGGCCCTGCTCGCCGCTGGCGCCAAGTTCGCGCAGGACAAGGGCATCAAGCTCGGCGTCGCGCTGACCGAAGCGCAGCAGCGCCAGCTGACCACCGACCTGGTCTGGCTGGTCGAACAGACCGTGACCCTGCCCGACGGCACCACCGAAACCGTGCTGGTTCCGCAGGTCTATCTGCTGGTACGCGCGGGCGACCTGAAGGGCGACGGCACGCTGCTGGCGGGCCGCAGCGTCAACATCGCCGTGGATGGCAATGCGACCAACAGTGGCACCATCGGCGCGCGCGAGGCCACGGTCATCACCGCCGGCAACATCGTCAACCAGGCCGGCGGCACCATCCAGGGCGGCAGCGTCAACCTGGCCGCGCGCGAGGACCTGACCAATCTGGTATCGCTGATCAAGGGCGACAAGGTGGCGCTGAGCGCCGGGCGAGACATCGCGCTGACCTCGACCTCGGCGTCTGAGAACAACGGCAACACCTGGGGTTCGCACCTGACCGGCGTGGCGCGCGTGGATGCGGGCAGCCTCTCCATGCAGGCCGGCCGCGACCTGACGCTGACCGCTGCGCAAGTGACGGTCAAGGACGACGCGCGTCTGCAGGCTGGGCGCGACATCAACTTCGGCACCCTGACCGAAAGCCATGGCGAAAGCTTCGCGCTGGACTCGCGCAACCGCCACGCCCTGAGCACCAGCAAGGAAATCGGCGCCGCCGTCGCGGCGGGCGGCAACCTGACGCTGGTCGCCGGCCAGGACGTCAACGCGCGCGCGGCGGACGTCACCGCCGGCAAGCAGCTGGCCGTGGGCGCGGGGCGCGACATCAACCTGATCGCCGGCGTGGAGTCCGGTTCGGCCCGCGACGAGATGTACTACAAGACGCGCGGCTTCCTGTCGAGCAAGACCACGCACACCATCAAGTCCGGCGACTGGGAACAGGCCCAGGGGTCAACCTTCACCGGCGACACCGCCGTGCTGATGGCTGGTCGCGACCTGAACGTGGCCGGCTCCAACGTCGGCGCGCAAAAGGACCTGGTCCTGTCCGGCGGACGCGACGTGAACATCGTGGCCGGCGAGAACGCCTCGGACAGCTATGACTACAAGATGGTCAAGAAGTCCGGCTTCGGCGCGCTGGGCGGCTTCAGCTTCGGCACGCGCCAGCAGACGGACTGGGTCGATGGCAAGAAGGTCTTCCATACTGCCAGCACCGTGGGCAGCGTCGAAGGCAACGTGCTGATCAACGCCGGCAACGGGTTGAACGTCGTGGGCAGCAACGTGATCGCGCGCCAGGGCGACGTGACGCTGATCGGCCAGCAGGTCAACGTCGTGGCCGCGCTCGACACCGCGCGCAGCAAGGAATTCCACGAGATCAAGCAAAGCGGCCTGTCCGTCACGGCCAGCAACCCCGTGGTCAGCGCGGTCCAGACCGGCGAGCGCATGGCCAGCGCGGCGAGCAAGGTCGATAACCCGGTGATGCAGGGCCTGGCGGCCGGCACGGCTGGTTTGGCGGCTTACAACGCCTACGACGCCGTGCAGAAGATGGGCAGCATGAAGGATGCCACGTCCCTCGACAAGGTCGGCGGGGTCAGCGTCCAGATCAGCCTGGGCAGCAGCAAGAGCACCAGCACCACCGAGCGCAACGCATCCAGCGCGGCGGGCTCCACCGTCGCGGCGGGCAAGGACCTGACCATCATCGCCCAGGGCGCGGGCCGGAACTCGGACATTACCGTCACGGGTTCGAACCTGTCCGCCGGCGGCAACGCCGTGCTCAAGGCCGAAGGCGACGTCCTGCTGCAGGCGGCGCGCAACGCCTTCGAACAGAAGACCGACAGCAAGAGCAGCAGCGCCAGCATCGGCGTGGGCTTCAACGTGGGTAGCGCGAACACGGGCGTCACGCTGGAGCTGGGCGTCTCGGCCAGCCGGGGCAAGGCCGACGGCAAGGACGAAAGCTGGACCAACAGCCACGTCACCGCCGGCAACGTGCTGGCGATCCAGTCGGGCGGCGACACCACCTTCAAGGGCGCCTCGGGCAAGGCCGAGCAGATCATCGCGTCGGTGGGCGGCAACCTGCTGCTGGAGAGCTTGCAGGACACCAGCAAGTACGACGCCAAGAACCAGAGCGCGGGTTTTGGCGCATCGATCTGCCTGACTGGCACGTGCACGAGCAACATAAGCGCCAACGCGGGCCAAGGCCAGATGAAGAGCGACTTCAAGTCGGTGACCGAGCAGACCGGCCTGTGGGCAGGCAATGGCGGTTTCCTGATCGACGTGAAGAACAACACCACGCTGATCGGCAGCGTCATCGCCAGCAGCGACAAGGCGGTGGCCGACGGGCTGAACAAGCTGAGCACCGGCACCTTGGTGACGGAGGACGTCAAGAACAAGGCCAGCTACAGCGCCTATCAGGTCTCGGTGGGCGGCGGCATCGGCCTGGGCGGCGGCGACAAGAGCGGCGGCACGGGTTTGGGCACGACCAAGGACAACCAGGTCGCGGGCGGCGCGAGCAAAGAGGCGAGCACCTCGCTGCCGTCGTCGGGCAACCTGTCGTTCAAACCGCCCACGGTCGCGGCCGCCAGCGGCAGCGGCAGCTCGACCACGAGCAGCGCCATCAGCGGCGGCACGATCGTGATCCGCGACGAGGCGGGCCAGCAGGCGCTGACCGGCAAGACGGCGGCGGAGACGATTGCGTCGTTGAACCGGGATACGTCGGATACGTTGAACGCGCTTAAGCCGATCTTTGATAAGGAGAAGATCGAGGCGGGGTTTGAGATTGTTTCGGAGGCTAGCCGGCAGACGGGGCAGTTCTTGGCGAATCGGGCAGAGGAAAAGAAGGTCGCCGAAAGAGCGCTGGCGGATGCTATCAAGACGGGCAATACCGGCGATGCTTCCAATATGAAAGCACTTATGGACCGAGTGCAAAGTGCGCAAGATTGGAGTGCGGAAGGTAAGTACGGTTTGGTGCTATTGGCCGTTACAGGCGCTGCGAGTGCGAATGTGACGGGTTCGACCAGTGCATTTGTACAGTCGGCTGCAGTGAACTATCTCCAAGGTTTGGGAGCGGCGCAGGTAAAGAAGATTTCCGACTCTCTGGGTACGGGCTCCCAAGCCGAGGTGGCACGCGCGGCACTGCATGGCATCGTGGGATGTGCAGGTGCGGCGGGTCAAGGTGCTGCATGCGCCTCGGGAGCGCTGGGCGCGAGCGCGGGCAGTATCTTGAACAGCTTAATGGGTACGCCGGAAGGGCTAGATCCTGAGCAAATCGAAGCACGGCGGAACCTGGTTACCAGTTTGGTCGCTGGCATCGCGACCGCAGCAGGGGCAGAGGCGGCAACGGCGAGCAACGCTGCCGCGTTGGAAACGTCTCGGAATTGGGGATATGTCGTAGCTCCTGTCGTGGCAGCTGTAGCGTCGAGGTGCGCGACCAATGCCACTTGCCAGCGCGTTACCACTCAGATTGTGGACAAGACGGTCTACGTTGCTGTGCAGATGAAGGACGGCGCAGTTTATGTGGGGAGCGCTGCGCTGGTAGGAATCTCGGCGGCTTCCGATACGGTAGGAACCTGGGCGTCCGAGTTCGTGGACTATGTGACGGGCAGAGATAAAGCGTTGCCAGGCAAACCGGGTGACGTGGTGCATGTCGTCACGCCTCCGCCGCTACCTGCTGAAAAACAGGTATTCGGATCGGAAATTCCGGTGTGGCCGAGTGAGCCGATTCAGACTGGAGGTACGCCGGGGTATGAGGCGGATCCGGGGAAGCATGGCGGAGGTAGTGTTACGCCTTTGCCTGACGTAAAAGGGCCAGATCTCATTTTGAACGAGGCTTCAGGTGATTCAACCGGAGAGGCGGGAAGAAAAATCGGACTGGAGCGGGAGTTGCGTGTTGCCCAATTGGTGCAAGGTTCACGATCGGGGGAAAAAGTAGTTGTTGCTGGCATGGGGTCGACAGATATCGACGTAGTTGCCAATAATGGAGACTTGGTAGCGGTCGGCGGGGCTGCCAAGGCAAGCAATCTAGGTAAATTGGGACAAGAATTGCGCATCTATAAGGAAGTTGCTCAACAGAGAGGCGTCGCGGCGAAAGCTTATTTCTTTGAGGGGACTCCAGATTCGGTTATTAAACTTGCCTCAAAAATACTTGGTTCTGAAAATGTTAAGTCATTTACAAAGGAATGATGATGGGGAGTGCAAGTTGCAGGGTTTTTATTCCAGAGTTGTTTCGAGATTCTTTCTCTGTTGTGAAAAATTCCCTTTCTAGCTTAGGGGTTGTTTTAGAGAATCCTCTCACCAAAAAGATAACTAGTTGGACAGATGAGGGTAATCAAATAGAACTGCATCCAAATGAAAAGGGTGGCGTTGATTTTGTGGAGGGGGTGGATAATGTTCAGTTTTGGATAAACGCAGGAGAAGACGTCTTTGTTAAATGGGTGAGGTTTGAGGAGGGGGTGGAGTTTTGTTTTTTCTTAAATGGCGTTGATAGGAAGTTTGCAAGGCAAATTATCTCCATGCTTGTTGATATTGTTTTCGATATATACCAATCCTCTTATGAGGAAAAAACGGCTTTTGCTATAGATTTTGATTGAAAATTTGGCTGGCTTTGAGATGAGTATTCGGGGTGAATTCTTGCTTGAATTGCTTGAATGCGCCGCTGTCAGCGGGGGCTTACTGTTTTCTACCGCGAGAAGACGTGATTGGTCATAGCACTCTAGGACAGTTTGAAGATTGGTCTTGCCTTCACACTAGAGCTTGTCGGCGAAGCCAGATCGCCGTTGATGGCGTGCGTGCCGCTCGCCAGGGTGTTTCCAAGAAGTGCAAGGAATATGCCATCGGCTATAGCTTTATCCAAGCCGACTAGAACCTGAACTGCCTGCGGCGGTACCGTGCGAGAAGTTTGGTTCCAATTAATCGGGGTGCTGTTGGCTTGTGGAGAAACGAGCTTGCCTTGGAGCAGCGAAGTAGGAAAATAATTGTGAGGTGGTTTCTTGGGCATGTACGTTGCTATTGCGAGAGGTGTTGGCGTATTTTTTTCTGAGGGAATTTTTGATTGCATCGTTGAGTCAACAAGGGTTGGATTTGAAAATAGGGAGGAAGGCTGTCGAAAAGAAATATATGCATCTTTTGATGAGCAAGGTCAGAATTTTATTACTCTGGATTGTGTGGGGATTAGCTGTTTTAATTTGTTTTATGGACACTGCAGGAGGGCGATGGAGTGTTTTCCTACGTCGGAAAGGGCGAAAGATCTATCAGAGCATAGGATCCCGATTATTTTGTCTCACTGGTCGGAAATGTTGCGAGTTATGAGAGAGGATCCGAGATACAGGGATTGATTCGCAGGGAAATAGTAGGGGCAAGGATCGATTTTGTAATTTGAGAACTCTATAAAGAAATAAAGAGGTGCTTGGTTTTTATGGGGTGATCGGACACCGAAAGATTTGGATAATTCTGTGAAACCTATCGATTGTCGGATAGAACGCTTTAAGCAATGATTTGAATTGTGCGGTATGCAATTGGGCTATCCTCTTGTACAAAAATAAGACCAAACGCCATATACAGCGCCTACGTCGCCACCCTAAGCTCACTCTGCTCATGAATCCTCATGAGTCTGGTTTGGCGACCGGAATAGCACAAATTGGATTCTGCCCTTAAGGCAGTCCGCATCTACGAGCCCGTACGATGTTTATGGGCAGGCGATTGCGGGAAGGGGTACGCCCCTGCCGGTTCCCTGTGCGCCGGTTCGCCAATCCTGCTTTCTGCCTGCCCGCCTCATTTGGCGATGAGTGGTAGGCCATCCAGCACAAGGAGGCCGCAATGGCTGATCACTTGAACGAGCACCCCCTTTCCGAACGCCGCTGGCGCGTTCCGGGCATGGAAGAGTTCGGCACAGTCGCAATGGCGCGTGTTCATGATGTGGAACGTACCCGACACGCGATAGAAACCATCGTGCGAGTTGTAGGCAACGACGCAAGTGAGCCAGCTGCAGGTGGCTCGCGGTCGTTGGACCGATGGACGGTCATCAGCCTACTCGGCGGCGTTGAAAGTCTGTGCGACTACTTGGGCTATGTGACCGAGGCAATGCTCGAACAGGCAGATCACGCGTCGGTTTTGGAGCGAAAACGCGTTTGGCGGCGCCGGCTGCTAGCGAATGGCTTTGTCGACGGGCTGCGAACCACCTAGACGTCATTAGTGTTGGAAGGGCAAGGGCAGCGACTGGAGGGTCGCTACCTCCTGACTGCAATTCCCTCCGACGTACGAGCTTTTCCAGCCCATCTCAATAGTGGCGAACGCATTAAACAGCGGAAGAAGATGAAGAAATCTCGAGTATTGGCGAATGATGGAAGTGATCAACTGTGCCTGTGTTGTCGGAGTGGTTGTTTTCATCTGGATTCTGGCCAGACTTTAATGCCAGAGATGGCACTATTTTTGATCAATATGAGGAAGACGACGTAGACGGGTCAACTGCTAGGGCTGTTGTTGATGCGATCGAGAAGAGGATACTCCTCTTGGAAATGCTGAAGGACGATGAGATTGAGTTTATATATAGATGGACAGCTGAGAAAAAGCCTATAACGGCGCATGCAAAAAGAGAGCTGCTGATATCGGAATTGACGGGACTCCGTGATTTTCTTGCTCATGCGATAGAGGGTGAATCGCAGGTTACTTTCTCGTTATAGAAATTTGTTGGTGTGGTAGGTGCAAGCTTGAAGTTACCATTTGGACAGAATCTAGGACTTGCTTAAACGAATAACGCGCTCTGCGGTTTTGAAGGAGTTGCCTGCCGATGAGGCTGTGGAATTGGTGGCAGAATCTAGAGTGCTAGGGGGCTATTAAAATTGCTGACAGCAATCTAGTTAGCCCTAGCAACGTTGCCGATGTTGAGTGAGTCCTGGGCAAATCATATGGGTCAAGTACTGATGTTTTATGGGAAGAATCGATGATTGAGTATGCCCAAGCACTGTTGCTGGTAGAGGGATTCTTGAACGATTCAGAAATTCCCCTGCAAGTTTGTTGGCAAGGGGAGTTTTCGGAAGGATGGTATTTCTGCTTTCAATCGAAGGAATATTTGGAAACTGGTGTGTTCTCAGCCCGATTGGTTGGCAATGGTCCCATTGTCGTAGATAGGAATTCTGGGGATATGTATTTCTTCGGATCAGATAAACCGCTGCATCAGCATCTGGAAGAATATAAGAAGACGCGTAAATCTGATTAATTTGCTGAAGCATGGAGAAAACGATTCTTTGGGGTGGCGCTAATATTCAGGGTTTTGTCGAAGAGATTTAGAAATCAAATAGAATTCAAGTTAGGCCGGTTCTTGTTGTTTTTTTTTGGATAATATCTATGCGCAAGAATGACAGGCATTGTCGCGTTTGTAGCTACCAGTTATGCGAGCGCCCATGGGGAGCAGATGGGCTTTCACCAACATGGGAACCTGTCCCTGCTGTGGTGTCGAATGAGACTACGAGGACTGCACGCCAACGAGTGTGAGAAAAGAGTGGAAGGCTTGGGTCGACAAAGGAATGAGTTGGGTTGATCCCAGAAAAAAGCCGGATGGATGGAAATTTGGGGATCAGGAAAAGCAAATTCCAAACGAATTTCTATAAGAAGAACATGTTGCGGGAGGTGCCGTTGGATGATTGGTCTGTAAATATGTGGATTGATATTTCCGTGTGTGAAAAAGAAATTTTGAAGCTTGGCCGGAAATTTGTGAATCGTATGGATTCAGGGTTGCTGGAGGCGGCACTGCAATATGTAGACTTTGGAGAAAATGCCCTGGCATTTGAGACACTCTGCGATCATATTTTGGAATATGACATTCCCATTTCTGATGAAGAGTATCGGACAGTGCTGAAGCTGGCCGCAGTCATGAGGCTAGACATCAACAGCCTTAGGTACGTTTGTCTCAACGAGCTTGTGAAATAGCCATCGGATTGTCATCGGCCGCACGAACTAGGTTGAGTTCAACAGAGACTAAAGAAGGGAATTTGATGTCTCGTCCAGTTTTTCATGTTGATTTTAACGAGATGATTGCCGAGGATGTCGTGCTTTTATCCGCAGAGGACTATAAGAAGGATACAGCTGGGGAAGCTGTGCAACTTCATGAGGGGTTGTTGGTAAGTGTTTATATGCCGGATCTGGACCAATATGGCAAGAGGGACGATCTGCTCGCTGATGGTGTAGTAATTAGAAATTCCAGTTCCGGTTGGGCCGCTCATGTACAGTGGTGCTGTCAGATTGACGAAAATGGTATTCAGGCACGATCAATAAAATGGCCTCGAACGCAGTGATGAGATTTTGAATTTCCATCTCATCGACTAATGAAGATGGTGGTTTTGAAAATTTGAAAAGAAGCCACTCATGATATCGGGTGCGTGGCATTTTGGATTTTGTGCCAAAATTCTCTATGGGATGCCAATAGTTTTAATAATTATGGGAATTCTTCAAGAGCGAATTTTTTGGGGTTTCACAACGTGGGTGTGAAAGAAATTTTTATTAAGAATGGAAACTTTCGGCTTATTTTCATGCTTCTCTTCGTGATGGCGGGAGGTTTCTTGATTTTTGTCGCTGGACGGATATCTTCCTATTGGCTGGGAATTTTCGGTATGGTGTTATGTAGTGTCGGTGGCTATGCCGGCAGGGCTCGGTCGCTAGGAATCAAGCCATTCTCCGATGAGACGAAATGATTGTCCAAACGAGATGGCGGAAGTTCTGAGTAATAACGAAAATCGGCACGGTGGTGGCATGTTTTCGAGAATCATCGAGAATGGAAATTTCAAGCACTGGGTGCGAATCAGCTTGGCTATTCTCCGGATGATGTTGATCTTGCTGGCCAGCGATGGGGGGCTTATGGGATCTCTGTGCCCGGGATAGCTGTCGGCGGGGTGGGTATGTTCTCGTCCAAGGCGTTCATGGAAAATATAAAATCACTCGGCGATCGGGATTTGAGAATTAAGAAATGATGCGGATGAGAATAGTGGCGAGGAGCGAGCAGCCGTTGACGTGTGTCTGTGCCAATGCCGCAGCTCTAGTATCGTGATGAGCGATGAAGGGTTCTTAAGGAAAATGAAAAAACAAGTTTGGCGGGGCGGCTGTGTTAAGTGTTCGGCGCTAAATGGTGTTATGCCATGAGAGTGGTAGAAGATGGCTATTTCTCAAGGTGGTTTATTTGGGTGATGATCCTGGCGGGAGTTGGAGTGTGCGGTTTGGCATCCTGGATTTCCTCGTATTGGATTGCGCTGATTGGATTGATAATAGGTTCTATTGGTGGCGGTGCCGCCCAAGCGCGCGCCTTGGGGATCAGATCATTCAAAGTAAATACCAATTAAATTGATGGTCTTGAGTGAACTGCACTGAGATGGCATTGCTCTGGAGCCGATTCCGTAAGTACCCCTTTCATCTGCTCAATCGATTCTTATTGTGACCTGCTCCCTGTGGTTAGTACGAAATCGATGTAGAGTCCGTTCACAAAGGAACGGCAATGAAGAAACGATTTACGGAAGAACAGATCATCGGGGTGCTGAAGGAGGCCGAGGCAGGGGCCAAGGTTGCCGAACTGTGCCGCAAGCACGGGATCTCGGAGGCCACTTATTACAACTGGAAGGCGAAGTTCGGCGGTATGACCGTCTCGGACGCCCAGCGACTGAAGGAGCTGGAGCAAGAGAACAACAAGCTCA
>NZ_JCBANH010000077.1:0-32578 GCF_059760925.1 Achromobacter sp. 1011791174 | reverse complement strand
GGGCGGGCCGCGCCTGGGCCGCGAATGCGCCCGTGGGCGAGCCGGCCGTGCTGCCCGGGCAGGCAAGCCCCCTGAGCGTCATGGACAAGCAGACGTCGCTGTCTGATATCACGTCCTACAACAACTACTATGAATTCGGCCTGGACAAGAGCGACCCGGCGGCCCATGCGGGCAAGTTGCAGACGCGCCCCTGGACGGTGAGCGTCGAAGGCGAGGTCGGCAAGCCGCGCACCTTCGATATCGAAGAACTGCTCAAGCTCGCGCCCATGGAAGAGCGGGTCTACCGGTTGCGCTGTGTCGAAGGCTGGTCCATGGTCATTCCTTGGGTGGGCTATTCGCTTTCCGCCCTGCTCAAACAGGTTGAGCCGACCACCAATGCGAAGTACGTCGAGTTCGTGACCGTCGTGCAGCGCGACAACATGCCGGGCGTGCGTGCGGCGGTGCTGGACTGGCCATATGTGGAAGGCCTGCGCATCGACGAAGCCATGCACCCGCTGGCCATGCTGGTGTTCGGCCTGTACGGCAAGGTCCTGCCCAATCAGAACGGGGCGCCTTTGCGGCTGGCGGTGCCGTGGAAGTACGGCTTCAAATCGGCCAAATCGCTGGTCAAGATCCGGCTGGTCGAAAAGCAGCCGGTGTCTTCCTGGATCAAGGCCGCGCCGCAGGAGTATGGCTTCTACGCCAATGTGAACCCGGCCGTGCCGCATCCGCGCTGGAGTCAGGCCAGCGAGCGGCGCATCGGCGAGGACGGCCTGTTCAGTCCGAAGCGCAAGACGCTGCCGTTCAATGGCTATGCGGATCAGGTCGCGGCCCTTTACCAGGGCATGGACCTGAAGGCCAATTACTGAGGCGCGCATGGCCCGGACCGGCGCGCCCGCTCCCCACGCTTCCACGGCGGCCGAAACGCGTCGCGATGCCGCTACGCCCAAGGTCCAGTGGTCGGCGCTTGCGGTCGGGCGCGTCAAGCCCGCGCTGTTTCTGTTGGGAATGACGCCTTTCGCCCGCTGGATCTGGCTGGGGCTGAACAATGGCCTGACGGCCAATCCGGTGGAGTTCCTGACCCGTTCGTCCGGCACCTGGACGCTGGTCTGCCTGCTGGTCACGCTGTCCATCACGCCCTTGCGCCGCCTGACCGGGCAGCCGGCGCTGGTGCGGCTGCGCCGCATGTGCGGGCTGTTTGCCTTTTTCTACGGCTTCCTGCATTTCATGGCCTGGGTCTGGTGGGACCGGGGATTCGACCCTGCGCAGATGCTGGCCGATATCGGGGAGCGGCCCTTCATCACCGTGGGCTTTGTCGCCTTTGTGCTGATGGCGGCGCTGGCGGCCACGTCCACGCAGTGGGCCATGCGCAGGCTGGGCAAACGCTGGCAGCGCCTGCACCGGGCGGTGTACGCCATCGGCCTGCTGGCGGTGTTGCACTACTGGTGGCACAAGGCGGGCAAGAACGACCTGGAACAACCCATGATCTACGCCGCCGTGCTGGCGGTGCTGCTGGGCTGGCGGGTGGCCGCCTGGTGGCGGCGTCGTTCCTGAGCGCGGGCGGCGGCCGGCCGCCGCGCGGGGTCTGCCGCGGCGGCTGAGCCGGGGCTCAGGGCATCGCCATCATGATTGCCGCGGTTTCAGCGTCGGGTTGGCCGTCGTAGCGCGCCGGGCGGTAATGCATCTGGAAGGCCGCCAGCACGTTGATGGTGGCGCGGTCTAGCGTGCCCGTTTGCGGGCTGGCGTAGCCCAGGCGTTGCAGCTGCTGCTGGAACCATGCGGGCGCGGGCAGCGGCTCGGCCTGCAGGCGCGCAAGCTGCGCCGCCGCGCCGGCCTCGTCGTACCAGCGGCCGATGCCGGCGGCCGCCAGCTGCTTCCACGGGAACAGCGGGCCGGGATCCACCTTGCGCTGCGGCGCGATGTCGCTGTGGCCCACCACATTCTCCGGCGCGACGCCATGGCGCTGGATCAGGTCGCGCACCAGGATGGTCAGGGCGCGGATCTGGCGGTCGTCATAGGCGTGCCAGACGCGGCCGCCGTCCGCGCCCTGGGTCCAGCCGGCGTTGACCAGTTCGATGCCGATGGACGTGCTGTTCATGGCTGTGATGCCATACCAAGAGCTGTTGCCGGCGTGCCAGGCGGCGCGCGTTTCGTCGACCAGGCGGTGGGCGCGGCCCGCGGGGCTCAGCAGGTAGTGCGCGCTGACCTTGCCCTTGGATAGCAACTGCATGGAGCGCGCGTCGTCTTCGGTGGTGTAGTGGATCACGATGGCGCGCACGCGGCTGCTCTGGCTGACGGCGTTTACCGAGGTGTCCAGGTCCAGGCCGGCGGGGCCGCGCGTGGCGCAGCCCGCCAGGGCCGCCGCGGCGGCCAGGATGAGGGAAAGTCGCAGCATGGTCAGCGGGCCAGGAACAGGAACAGGGTGGGCAGCTTGTCGAGCTGAGGGGCGGGCAGTTTCTTCCACTCGGCGATGGTGTGGGTGGCCACCCATTCATCGCTGGTGGTGAGGGACCGCGCCACGCACAGCCGGGTGTCGCCCTTGAGGCTGGCCAGCAGCGTGGCGTACATGGCGGCGTTGCGGTAGGGGGTTTCGATCAGCAGCTGGGTCTGGTCGTGGCGGGCGGAATGCTGCTCCCAGGCGCGCAGCTGCTTGGCTCGCTCGCCCGCGTCCACCGGCGCATAGCCGTGGAAGGCGAAGCGCTGCCCGTCCAGGCCGCTGGCCATCAGTCCCAGCAGGATGGAGGAGGGGCCGACCCAGGGTCGCACCGCGATGCCCAGGCGGTGGGCGGCGGCCACGACCTTGGCGCCGGGGTCGGCGACGGCGGGGCAGCCGGCCTCGGAAACCAGTCCGATTTCACCGCCTTGACGGGCGCTTTGCAGCCAGGACTGGATCTGTCCATCGTCTGCCTTGTCGCTCAGCGTATGGATCGTGATTTCCTGCAGAGGACGCTCGGTGCCGACCAGCTTCAGGAAGGCGCGGGCGGTCTTGGCGTTCTCGGCGATATAGGTATCCAGCCTGCCCGCCAGGGCGCGGACCTCGGCCGGCAGCCAGCGCTCCGGCGCCGCTTCGCCCAGGCCGACGGGAATCAGGTGCAGCGCGCCGCTCATGCCGCGGCTCCGGGTGCGGCCAGCGGATCCAGGCCGAAGCGCGCCAGCATGCTGGTCAGCGCGATCAGGGGCAGCCCGATGATGGCGGTCGGGTCGTCGCTCTGGATGCTCTCCATCAGGGCGATGCCCAGGCTTTCCGCCTTGGCGCTGCCTGCGGTATCGTAGGGTTCTTCCGCCCGCAGATAGGCGTCGATCGCCTGATCGGACAGGGGGCGGAAGCGGCAGCGGGTGACGATATCCGCCTTTTCGGTCCGCACGCCGTCGGTAACGGCCAGCGCGCTGTGGAATTCGACGGTCTGGCCGGCCAGCGCCCGCAGTTGAACCCGGGCGCGCTCGAAATCTCCTGGTTTGCCGATGGGTTGCCCGTCCACCGTGGCAACCTGGTCCGAGCCGATCACGACGCAGCCGGGGTGAGCGGATACCACCGCCTGGGCCTTGGCGACGGACAGGCGCAGCGCCAGCGCTTCCGGCGTTTCGCCGGGGTGTGGCGTTTCGTCCACATCGGGGGAAATCGCGATGAAGGGCAGGCGCAGGCGGGAAAGCAGTTCCTTGCGGTAACGGGAGCTTGAAGCAAGAATCAGGCGAGGCTGTGAGGGCATGCGGAATTTGACGCTAGTACGTAAGTCACAGTATTATCTAACGTTTTGCGGCATTTTTGCAGGAACATCACCTCATGAGCGACGAGACCAAGGACGCCAAGCGCATGCCTGGCTCGGGCGATAGCGGTGGCGCTGACGGCAAGAATGGCGGCAATGGCGGCCGTGCCAAGGGTGCGGGCGGCAAGAATAATGGCGGTGTGGATCGCATCGATGCCTTCGCGTTTGCCCGGTTGGGCAAGGAAGCGCAGGGTACGGTGCCGCTGGTGCGCCTGACGCGTTTTACCGATGGGCTGCCTGAGCAGCCCGCCGGTGCAGCGGGTCTGGTGACCTGGTCGGTGCGCGGCGAACAAGGCAAGTCCGGCTTGCTCGCCGGCGAGCCGCTGCTGCACCTGCACGTGCAGGCCAATCCGCTTGTGATTTGCCAGCGCTGCAATGCGCCGTTCGCTTATCCGGTCGATAGCCAGACGCTGCTGCATCTGGTCAAGTCCGAAGACGATCTCGACGATGGGTTTTCCGCCTCAGGGCAGGGAGACGGCGAGGACGACGAAGACGATGACGGCGAAGAAGGACAAGGTTTTGCGCCCGATCAACCCGAAAAGGTGGTGGGGTCGCATCATTTCGATCTGTTGGCCCAGATCGAGGATGAGCTCATTCTGAGCGTTCCGTATGTGCCCAAGCATGATGTATGCCCGGGCGCGCAGGCCAATGACGGCGATGCTTCCCAAGAGCCCGTTGTCAAGCGTCCGTCGCCGTTTGCGGTGCTGGAACAACTGAAGCACAAAGATTGAGATCAACATCGGGCCGCATCGCGTACAATGCGCCCCGTTTCTAGGAGTCATCATGGCTGTTCAACAAAACAAGAAGTCCCCGTCCAAGCGCGGTATGCACCGTTCGCATGATTTTCTGGTGAACCCGTCGACGGCTATCGAGCCGACCACCGGCGAAACGCACCTGCGTCACCACATCAGCCCCAACGGCTTCTATCGTGGCCGCAAGGTCCTGAAGACCAAGGCCGACGAATAAGGCCCCCGGGCCGAACTCGTACCCGGACCATTTCGGCTGAGCGCTGATACCTGGCCCCCGTGATACGCATCGCCATAGACTGCATGGGCGGAGACTTCGGTCTGCCCGTCACGATTCCGGCCGCGATCGAGTTCGCCCGGCAATTTCCGGATACCCGGCTATTGCTGGTCGGGCTTCCCGACGCCATCGAAGCGGCGCTCTCCGAGCATCGCGGCGTAGACCGTGATCGCCTTGAGATCGTCGCGGCTTCCGAAGTCGTCACGATGGACGACCCCGTCGAAGTCGCCCTGCGCCGCAAGAAAGACTCCTCTATGCGCCTGGCCGCCCAGTCCGTCAAGGACGGGCGCGCCGACGCCTGCGTTTCCGCGGGCAACACCGGCGCCTGGATGGCCATTTCCCGCTACGTGCTCAAGACGCTGGACGGCATCGACCGCCCGGCGATCGCCACGTCCATTCCGAACCAGACCGGTCGCGCCACCACGGTGCTGGATCTGGGGGCGAACGTGGACTGCACGGCCGAGCACCTGCTGCAATTCGCCATCATGGGCGCCGCGCTGACGCAGGCGGTGGACCACCGCGACAACCCCACGGTGGGGCTGCTCAACATCGGCGAGGAAGTCATCAAGGGCAACGAGGTCGTCAAGGAAGCCGCTGAGCTCCTGCGCTCCAGCCCGTTGAACTTCTACGGCAACGTGGAAGGCAATGACATCTTCAAGGGCACCGTCGACGTGGTGGTCTGCGACGGCTTCGTCGGCAACGTCGTGCTCAAGTCCGTAGAAGGGCTGGCCAAGATGCTGTCCAGCGTCATCCGCGAGGAATTCAAACGCAACCTCATCACGCTCCTGGCGGGCGCGCTGGCCAAGCCGGTGCTCAACCGCCTGCGCAACCGCGTCGACAATCGCCGCTACAACGGCGCCGCCTTGCTGGGCTTGCGTGGCGTCGTGATCAAGAGCCACGGTTCGGCGGACGCCTATGCCTTCGGTTTCGCCCTGCAGCGCGCCCGCGAAGCCGTCGTGAGTAAACTGCTGGAGCGCACCGCGCAGACGGTCGCCCAGATCACCAGGCGCGTTCAGTCTGGCGACGGCGCTTCCGCGCCCGCGCCGAACGCGGCCGGGGACATCGCTTGATGGATACCGCAATGAAATATTCCGTGATCGCGGGCACCGGCAGCTTCCTGCCGGAACGCGTGGTTTCGAATGACGCGCTGGCCGCCGAGCTGGCGACGCGCGATATCGCCACTTCCGACGAGTGGATCGTCGAGCGCACCGGCATCCGCCAGCGCCATCTCGCTGAACGCGGTGTCACCACCAGCCAGCTGGCCACCGAGGCGGCGCGCCGCGCCATGGCCGACGCCGGCGTCGAGGCGTCCGAAATCGATCTCATCGTCCTGGCGACCTCCACGCCGGACTTCGTGTTTCCCAGTACCGCCTGTCTGGTCCAGGCCAACCTGGGCGCCAAGGGCTCCGCCGCCTTCGACGTGCAGGCCGTGTGCAGCGGCTTCGTCTACGCGCTGACCACCGCCGACAGCTTCATCCGCGCCGGCCGCGCGCGCTGCGCGCTGGTCATCGGCGCCGAGGTGTTCTCGCGCATCCTGGACTGGAACGACCGCAAGACCTGCGTGCTGTTCGGCGACGGCGCCGGCGCCGTGATCCTCAAGGCTTCCGACAAGCCCGGCATCCTGGCCGCCCAGCTGCATGCCGATGGCTCGCAGACCAAGATCCTCAGCGCCGAAGGCAACGTCGCCTACGGCAGCGTCACTGGCGACCCCTTCCTGCGCATGGACGGCCAGGCCGTCTTCAAGCAGGCCGTCACGGTGCTGGACCGCTCCGCCCGCGACACCTGCGCCGAGGCCGGCGTTGACGTCAGCGAGGTCGACTGGCTGATTCCGCACCAGGCCAACGTCCGCATCCTGAATTTCCTGGCGCGCAAGCTCAGCGTGCCGACCGAGAAGGTCGTCATCACCGTCGACCAGCATGCCAATACCTCCGCGGCCAGCGTGCCCCTGGCGCTGGATGCCGCGCGCCGCGACGGCCGCGTCAAGCCCGGCCAGCTCATCCTGATGCAAGGCGTGGGCGGCGGGTTCACCTGGGGCTCGGTGCTCGCCCGCATGTAACAGGCGGGTGTGCGCGAGGCGGCGCAAGTCGCCGCCGCGATCGCCCGCCGCTCCCACAGACTCGAATTCATCCACACGCTTAACCATGACCATGAAAATCGCTTTTGTCTTTCCTGGCCAGGGCTCTCAAGCCGTCGGCATGCTGGACGCCTGGTCGGGCGTGGCCGCCGTCACCGATTCCGTGGCGCGCGCTTCGGCCGCCCTGGGTCAGGATCTGGCCGCGCTGATCGCGCAGGGGCCGGTCGAACAGCTCAATCTGACCACCAACACCCAGCCGGCCATGCTGACCGCGGGCGTGGCGTTCTACAACGCCTGGCTGGCCGCAGGCGGCCGCAAGCCCGATGTGGTGGCCGGTCATAGCCTGGGCGAGTATGCCGCGCTGACCGCCGCCGGCTCGCTGGCGCTGGAAGACGCCGTGCGCCTGGTGCGCGTGCGCGCCGACGCCATGCAGGCCGCCGTGCCCGTGGGCACCGGCGCCATGGCCGCCATCCTGGGCCTGGACGACGACGCCGTGCGCGCCGCCTGCGCCTCGGCCGCCCAGGGCGAGGTCGTGGAGGCCGTGAATTTCAATGCGCCCGCCCAGGTCGTGATCGCCGGCCACAAGGCCGCCGTCGAGCGCGCCTGTGAGCTGGCCAAGGCCGCCGGCGCCAAGCGCGCGCTGCTGCTGCCGGTGTCGGCGCCGTTCCACTCCAGCCTGCTCAAGCCCGCCGCCGATGTGCTGGCGACGGCGCTGGCCGCCGTGAACGTGTCGGCGCCGCAGATCCCGGTGATCAACAACGTCGACGTGGCCTCGCCCGTCGAACCGGGGGCTATCCGCGATGCGTTGGTGCGTCAGGCGTGGCATCCTGTGCGTTGGGTGGAAACGCTGCGCGCCATGAAGGCGCAGGGCGTCACGCACGTCATCGAATGCGGTCCCGGCAAGGTGCTCGCCGGCCTGACCAAGCGCATCGACCCTGAACTCACCGGCCTGGCCATCACCGATCCGGCTTCCCTGGACGCCGCGCTGGCCGCGGTCAACGGAAACTGAAAGACATGGACTACTCCACTGAACTGCAGGGCAAGACCGCCCTGGTGACCGGCGCCACGCGCGGCATCGGCCGCGCCATCGCCCTGGAACTGGCGGCGCGTGGCGCCGTCGTGGTCGGCACCGCTACCTCCGAGTCGGGCGCCGCCGCCATCACCGAGGCGCTGGCACCGTTCGGCGGCCGTGGTGTCGTGCTGGACGTGACTAATGCCGAAGCCTGCGACGCGCTCATCGACGCGCTGGGCAAGGAAAGCGGTGGTCCCCACATCCTCGTCAATAATGCCGGCATCACCCGCGATACGCTGGCAATGCGCATGAAAGACGACGACTGGTCGGCGGTCATCGACACCAACCTGGCCTCGGTCTTCCGCCTGTCGCGCGGCGTGCTGCGCAACATGATGAAGGCCCGCTGGGGACGCATTATCAACGTGACCTCGGTGGTGGGCTCGTCGGGCAATCCCGGTCAGGCCAACTACGCGGCCGCCAAGGCGGGCGTGGCCGGCATGGCGCGCGCGCTGGCGCGCGAGCTGGGCAGCCGCAACATCACCGTGAACTGCGTGGCGCCGGGTTTCATCGATACCGACATGACGCGCGCGCTGGGCGAAACCCAGACGGCGGCGCTGCTGCAGCAGATTCCGCTGGGCCGCCTGGGCGCGCCTGCCGACATCGCGCACGCGGTCGCATTTTTGTCCGGCCCGCAAGCGGGTTACATTACCGGCACCACCCTGCACGTCAACGGCGGGATGTACATGCAATAAGTCGCGAAACGCGCATATCGGGCCACCGGCAGGCTGGGGGCCCGGCGCGCGGTTCACATTGGATGCATCGCACACCGGCTTCCTGCGCCATCTCGGCGACAGATCAGTGGGCGATGTAATTTTGTCACGGCCGGGCGTTGCTTTACTCTGCGCTTGGCTATAATTCGCGGGATTTTTCCCATTTGGAGATCTGCATGGAAAGCATCGAACAGCGCGTCAAGAAGATCGTCGCTGAACAACTTGGCGTGAACGAAGCCGAGATCAAGAACGAATCCTCCTTCCTTGACGACCTCGGTGCCGATTCGCTCGACATGGTCGAACTGGTCATGGCGCTCGAAGACGAATTCGAGACCGAGATCCCCGACGAAGAGGCCGAAAAGATCACGACCGTGCAACAAGCGATTGATTACATCAATTCGCACGGCAAGCAGTAAGCTCAGCCTATACCTTTCCGGCGGCCCGAAACGTCTTTTCGGGACCGGCCGGGAATCGGGGCGGTTTCAGGAAAATGCCGCGTGGTTCGCACGCGGGGCAGGTGTCGCAGCCTGGCCCGTAGTCGCGAGCGCCACGCGCGCAGCGCATCCCGAAAACCGCCTTTCTTTTGTCTGTTTGAGGAGTCATCCGTGAAGCGACGTGTCGTCATCACCGGCCTTGGTATCGTTTCGCCCGTGGGCAACGACATCACCACCGCTTGGGACAATATCGTCAACGGACGTTCTGGCATCAGCCGCATCAGCCGTTTCGATCCCTCGGCCATCACCACCCATATCGCAGGCGAAGTCAAAGACTTCGACATCAGCACCTATATCTCGTCCAAAGAAGCCCGCCAGATGGATACCTTCATCCATTACGGCCTGGCCGCGGGCATGCAGGCATGGCGCGACTGCGGATTGGAAGTCACCGAAGCCAACGCCGAACGCATCGGCGTGATCGTGGGTTCGGGCATCGGCGGACTGCCGCGTATCGAGGAAACCCAGGTCGAATATCTGGCCAAGGGTCCGCGCCGTATTTCCCCGTTCTTCGTGCCGGGTTCCCTGATCAACCTGATCTCCGGTCATATCTCCATCACGTACGGCATGAAGGGTCCGAGCTACGCCGTCGTGTCTGCCTGCACCACCGGCCTGCATTCCATCGGCGATGCCGCGCGCTTGATCGAGTATGGCGATGCGGATGTCATGCTGGCGGGCGGCGCCGAATCGACCGTGTCTCCGCTGGGCATCGGCGGCTTCGCCGCCATGCGCGCCCTGTCGACGCGCAACGACGATCCCACGACCGCTTCGCGTCCCTGGGACCGCGACCGCGACGGCTTCGTGCTGGGCGAGGGCGCCGGCGTGCTGGTGCTGGAAGAGTACGAACACGCCAAGAAGCGCGGCGCGCGCATTTATGGCGAATTCGCTGGCTACGGCATGAGTTCGGACGCGCACCACATCACGGCTCCCGACAAGGACGGCCCGCGCCGCGGCATTCTCAATGCGCTGCGCAACGGCGGCCTCAATCTTGACGACATTCAGTACGTCAACGCGCACGGCACGTCCACGCCGCTGGGCGACAAGAACGAGTCCGAGGCGCTGAAACTGGCTTTCGGCGATCACGCCAAGAAGCTGGTGGTCAACTCGACCAAGTCCATGACCGGGCACTTGTTGGGCGCCGCGGGCGGGATCGAAGCCGTGTTCACCACGCTGGCCGTGTACAACCAGGTGTCGCCTCCCACGATCAATATCTTCAATCAGGATCCGGAATGCGATCTGGATTACTGCGCCAACGAGGCGCGGCAAATGAAGATCGACGTGGGGCTGTCGAACTCCTTCGGTTTCGGCGGCACCAACGGCTCGATGGCCGTTCGCCGGGTCTGACTTGGAAGTTCCCGCGCGCGGGCGCCGGGCCGTGCTTGCCGTGGTGACGCGGCCTCGTGCCGCGTCCGCGCTCGCCGGCCTGGCCGTCGCCGTGGCGGCGGCATCCGTGCTGCTGTCGGCGGCCTGGCTGGGCCGGCCGGCCGCCGGCGCCGCGCTCGCGGCGCTGGCGCTCTTGGCGGGGCTGTTACACTCGCTGCGTGGCGGCCTGTCCCCGGTATCCGCGCTGCGAGCCTCCCCTGAGGGCGGCCGCTGGCAATTGCGGCTGCCGTCGGGCTGGCGCGACGCCGGCCTGCTGCGTTGGAGCAGGGGGCCGGCGTGGCTTACGCTCACCCTGCAGCCCTTGCCCTCCGGGAGTATGGCCTTTACTCGCAGCAACTACACCTTTACCGTCTGGCGGCGGGCCCTGAGGCCCGATGCCTGGCGTCGCCTGTGCCTGCTGGCGCAGGCCGAACCGCGCGCAGCCGCGCCTGCCGCGCCGCGGGAGGCCCAATGAGCGAACGCGAAGTCGACGCAGAACTCGTCGCCCGCGTCCAGCGCGGCGACAAGAAAGCCTTTGATCTGCTGGTCTTGAAGTACCAGCGCAAGATTTTGCGCCTGCTGGCGCGAATGATCCGCGATCCGTCGGAAATCGAGGATGTGGCGCAGGAGGCCTTCATCAAGGCCTACCGCGCCTTGCCCCAATTCCGAGGCGAGAGCGCCTTTTACACCTGGTTGTATCGCATCGCCATCAATACGGCGAGAAACTGGCTGGCGTCCCAGGGACGCCGTCCCAGCGCGCCCAATGCGATAGAAACGGAAGACGGTGAAACTTTTAACGAAACCGAGAACCTAACCGACATAAGCACGCCGGAGTCGATGGTTGCCAGCCGCGAGATCGCCCAAACGGTCAACGCGGCTATCGAGCAATTGCCCGAGGAATTGCGCACCGCAATCGTCCTGCGTGAAATCGAAGGTATGAGTTACGAAGACATCGCCCAGAGCATGGACTGCCCGATCGGCACGGTGCGCTCGCGTATTTTCCGCGCGCGCGAAGCCATCGCCGCAAAGTTGCGCCCATTGCTAGGCACCGATGCCGAGCGTCGCTGGTAAGGAGTCGCAGTCATGCAAACAGCAGCCAAGTCCGTCGTGATCGCCGAGTCTTCCTGGGAAGAGTCGGTTTCCGCCTGGATGGACGGAGAAGAATCCGACGATGTCCTCGCAGGCCTGTTGACCCGGGAAGGGCAGCAGACCTGGGATACCTATCATCTGATCGGCGATGCCCTGCGCAATTCCGATCTGGCCCTGACGCCCAGCGCCGCCTTCCAGGCCCGCCTGGCGCGCGCGCTGGACGCCGAATTGCCCATCGTCGCGGCGCCCCGGCGCCGTTCGCCCTTGCGCATGGGACTGTCCGGCCTGGCCGTGGCCGCCGCCGTCGCCACCGTGGCCTGGGTGGCCCAACCCTATCTGTCCGGCGGCTCGCCGGGCGCCGAGACCCGCGTGCTGGCCGACGCCAGCGCGGGCGTCGGCACCGAAGACGCGAGCCTGCGTGATTATCTCGAAGCACATCGGCAGATGGCCGGCCCCAGCGCCGTGCGCCAGGTGTCCTTCGATGCCGGGGCGGGCCGCTGATGGCCTTGGTGCTTCCGACACGCTGGCCGGCCCTGGGCCGCGCCGCTACCTGGCCGGCTCATCGGGCCGCCTGGTTCGCCGCCACGCTGTTCGCTGCATTTCTCGCTGCCCACGAACCCGCTCGCGCGGCCGACGTCACGCCCGCCGCCGCGCCCGAGGATATGGTGCAGTTGCTGTCGCGCATCCAGCAGGCGGCCCGCAAGCAGGACTACGCGGGCGTTTTCATGTATCAGCAGGGCGAGACCATCCAGTCCTCCCGTCTGGTCCATGTGCTGGACGGCACCGGCGAGCGCGAGCGCCTGGAAATCCTGGACGGCCAGCCGCGCGAATATCTGCGCCATAACGAAGATGTGCAGTGCCTGATCCCCGAGCGCAAGACGGTGCTGATCGAGCGTCGCCGCGGCGACCGTTTTCCGGGTCTGCTGCTGGGCGATCCCGCCAATCTGTCCAAGCACTACCGGATCCGCGCGGAATCCGCGCTGCACCGGGTGGCGGGGCGTGAATGCCGCCTGATCACCATCGAGCCCGTGGACAAGCTGCGCTACGGCTATCGCCTCTGTGCGGATGTCGAAACCAATCTGCTGCTGAAGGCGCAGACGCTGAACGCCGCCCGAGGCGTGGTCGAACAGGTGTCCTTCACGTCCCTGCGCCTGGGATCCGAGGTCGATCCGCAATCGCTGGCCTCGCGCTGGAATACCCGCGATTGGAAGGTGCTCGAACCGTCCATGAAACAGGTCGACCTGGCTGCCCAGGGCTGGCGCATTCCCGCTCCCGAGGGTTTCACCGTGATAATGCAGGTGGCGCGCTCGATGGGGCGCTCCAGCACCGTCAGCCAGGTGGTGCTGTCGGATGGCCTGGCGGCGATCTCGGTCTTCATCGAGCCCTACGACAGCCTGCGCGGCCATACGCCGCCTCATGGCGCGGCGCAGCGCGGCTCGATCACGGTCTACGGCACGCGCATCGCCGATTTCTGGTTGACGGCCGTGGGCGAGGTGCCGCTGACCACGCTCGAACAATTGGCCCAGGGCACGGAGTACGTGCCCGCCGCCGCCCCGGCCACGGGCAAGCAGTAATTTCGGAGCAATCTATGAAAACAATGTTGGGGTCGAACCTGCAATTCCGGCGCCTGCTGGCGGCCATGGTTGCGGGCCTGTTGATGTCCACCGCCTATGCGCCGGCCTCCTTGGCGCAAACGCCGACGGTGGCCTTGCCGGATTTCACGACCATCGTCGAGAAAGCCGACCCCGCCGTCGTCAACATCCGCACCACCGCCACCGTGCCGGTGCGCGGTCCGGGGATGGGCGGCGGCAACGATCCCTACGAATTGTTCCGCTGGTTCTTCGGGCCGGATTTCCAGCCGCCGGGTCAGCAGTCGCCCACGCCGAGGCAGCGTCCGCAGCCTTCGCAGCCTGAAGAGCGCACCGTGCCGCGCGGCGTGGGATCGGGCTTCTTCATCTCCGAAGACGGCTACATCCTCACCAATAACCACGTGGTTGTCGACGCGACCGACATCTACGTCACGCTGACCGACGGCCGCGAATTCAAGGCCAAGGTCATCGGCACGGACGAGCGCACCGACGTCGCCCTGATCAAGGTCGAGGCCAAGGGCATGACGCCGCTGGTCATCGGCGATCCCAAGAAGCTCAAGAAGGGGCAGTGGGTGCTGGCCATCGGCTCGCCGTTCGGCCTGGATTCCACCGTCACGTCCGGCATCGTCAGCGCCATCGGCCGCGATACCGGCGAGTACCTGCCCTTCATCCAGACGGACGTGGCGGTCAACCCGGGCAACTCCGGAGGTCCGCTGATCAATCTCGATGGCGAAGCGGTCGGCATCAACTCGCAGATCATCTCGCGCAGCGGCGGCTTCATGGGCATTTCGCTGGCGATCCCCATCGACGAGGCCATGCGCGTGGTCGACCAGCTGCGCGCCACCGGCAAGGTGACCCGTGGCCGCGTCGGCGTGCAGATCGGCGAGGTTGGCAAGGATGTGGCCGAGGCCATCGGCCTGCCCAAGGCCGAAGGCGCCCTGGTCAGCAGCGTCGAGGCGGACGGTCCGGCCGACAAGGCCGGCGTGCAGCCGGGCGACGTGATCCTGAAGTTCAACGGCGAAACCATCAAGCGCTGGTCCGATCTGCCGCGCATCGTCGGCGAAACCAAGCCGGGCACGAGCGCCGACCTGGAAGTCTGGCGCAAGGGCAAGACGATCACGCTGCCGGTCAAGGTCGGTGAAATCCCGGCCGAGAAGGGCGGCGGCGCCAAGAAGGGCGCGGCGCCTCCCCCGGATGTGACCAACGCGCTGGGTCTGGGCGTGGTCGACGTGCCGGCCGAGGTGCAGCGCAAGCTGCGCATCAAGGGCGGCGTGCAGGTCAAGATCGCCGAGGGCGCGGCGGCCAAGGCCGGATTGCAGGAAGGCGACATCGTGTTGGCTCTGAACGACACCGACGTCACCGGCGCCAAGCAGTTCGGCGAGCTGGTCGCCAAGCTGGACAAGGCGCGCGCGGTGGGCCTGCTGGTCCGTCGCGGCGAGCAGACACAATGGGTGGCGGTGCCCGCGTCCAAATAAGGTCCAAGACCGGCTAAAATGCCTGGTTGCCGCAAGAGGGGGCGCATGGCGCCCCCTCGTTTTTGCCCAGGGCCAGCCGCCCCAGGGCGCATCTCGTCAGCCGTGCGTATTCCGGCGGCGGTGTCTTCCGGCCAGGCGCTGAGCGTTCTGTGCCGAGTGTTCCGTCCCTTTTAAACTCAAGCATGCAGCATATTCGCAACTTCTCCATCATCGCCCACATCGATCACGGCAAATCGACCCTGGCCGATCGCCTGATCCAACGCTGCGGCGGATTGGCGGATCGCGAAATGTCCGCGCAGGTGCTCGATTCCATGGAAATCGAACGCGAGCGCGGCATCACCATCAAGGCCCAGACGGCCGCCCTGCATTACAAGGCGCAGGACGGCAAGGTCTACAACCTGAACCTCATCGACACCCCGGGACACGTCGACTTCTCGTATGAAGTCAGCCGTTCGCTGTCCGCCTGCGAGGGCGCGCTGCTGGTGGTGGACGCCTCCCAAGGAGTCGAGGCGCAGACCGTGGCCAACTGCTACACCGCCATCGAGCTGGGCGTGGAAGTGATGCCGGTGCTGAACAAGATGGACCTGCCGCAGGCCGATCCCGAAGGCGCGCGCCAGGAAGTCGAGGACGTGATCGGCATCGACGCCTCGCAGGCCGTGCTGGCCAGCGCCAAGACCGGCATGGGCATCGACGAGATCCTGGAATCCATCGTGGCCCGCGTGCCGGCGCCCAAGGGGGATCCCGAGGCGCCGCTGCAGGCGCTGATCATCGACTCGTGGTTCGACAACTACGTGGGCGTGGTGATGCTGGTGCGCATCGTCAACGGCGTGCTCAAGCCCAAGGACAAGATCCTGCTGATGGCCTCCGGCGCCACCCACCTGTGCGAGCAGACCGGCGTGTTCACGCCGAAGTCGCAGCAGCGCCCGCACCTGTCGGCGGGCGAGGTGGGCTTCATCATCGCCGGCATCAAGCAGCTCGAAGACGCCAAGGTCGGCGACACGGTGACGCTGGCCAACAAGCCGGCCGCCGCGCCGCTGCCGGGCTTCAAGGAAGTCAAGCCGCAGGTGTTCGCCGGCCTGTACCCGGTCGAAAGCTCGGAATACGACCAGCTGCGCGATTCGCTGGAAAAGCTCAAGCTGAACGACGCCGCGCTGATGTTCGAGCCGGAAGTGTCGCAGGCGCTGGGCTTTGGTTTTCGCTGCGGCTTCCTGGGCCTGCTGCACATGGAAATCGTGCAGGAGCGCCTGGAACGCGAATTCGACATGGACATCATCACCACCGCGCCGTCGGTGGTGTACGAAGTCGAGCAGCGCGACGGTTCGATCATCACCGTCGAAAGCCCGTCGCGCATGCCGGAAGTGGGCAAGATCGCCGATATCCGCGAGCCGATCGTGAAGGTCACGCTGTTCATGCCGCAGGACTACGTCGGTCCGGTCATGACGCTGTGCAACAACAAGCGCGGCGTGCAGGTCAACATGAGCTATCACGGCCGCCAGGTGCACCTGGTGTACGAGATCCCGCTGGCCGAGATCGTGCTGGACTTCTTCGACAAGCTCAAGTCGGTGTCGCGCGGCTACGCCTCGATGGACTATGAGTTCCTGGAGTACCGCTCGGCCGACGTGGTGCGCGTGGACCTGCTGATCAACAACGACCGCGTCGACGCGCTGGCCGTGATCGTCCACCGCAGCAACGCCCGCCATCGCGCCCGCGACGTGGTGACGCGCATGCGCGGACTGATTCCGCGCCAGATGTTCGACGTGGTGATCCAGGCCGCCATCGGCGCCGAGATCATTGCGCGCGAGAACGTCAAGGCGCTGCGCAAGAACGTGCTGGCCAAGTGCTATGGCGGCGACATCTCCCGCAAGAAGAAGCTGCTCGAAAAGCAGAAGGCCGGCAAGAAGCGCATGAAGCAGGTCGGCAGCGTCGAGATTCCGCAAGAGGCCTTCCTGGCCATCCTGCAGGTGGAAGACAAATAGAACCCGAATAAGGCGGTTAGCTGATGAGTTGGAACTTTGCCCTGATCCTGTTCGTGCTGCTGGTCCTGACCGGCGCAATCTGGGTGCTCGACCTGGCCGTGCTGCGCCGGGGGCGCGAAAGCCGCGCCCAGGCCGCCATGGCCCAATATGACGCGGCCGTGATCGGCGACGCGCAGGAAGCCGAGCGCCTGCGGCGTGAAGCCGGCGAAGAGGCGCGGCGCATGCCGTGGTGGATCGAATACGCGGTCAGTTTCTTTCCCGTGATCCTGTTCGTGTTCATGCTGCGCTCGTTCGTGGTCGAGCCGTTCCGCATTCCGTCGGGCTCGATGCTGCCCACGCTGCAATCCGGCGACCTGATCCTGGTGAATAAATTCAGCTATGGCCTGCGCCTGCCTGTCCTCGACAAGAAGGTCGTCGATATCGGCAAGCCGCAGCGCGGCGACGTGTTCGTGTTCCGTTATCCGGTGGATCCGGATGTGGACTACATCAAGCGCGTGGTCGGCCTGCCGGGCGACGAGGTCGCTTATCTGGACAAGAAGCTGTACATCAATGGCGAATTGGTGACGCATGTGCGGGACGGCGACTATTTCGAGCCTGATCGTGTCTCTTATATCGCACAATATAAAGAGAAATTGGGCGACGTTGAGCATAAGATACTGCTCGATGAGGGAAAAATGCAGGAACTCGGGCCGCAGTATCCGTTTCCCAACCTCGGGAACTGCCAATACAGCCGCAATGGAGTACGCTGCAAAGTACCCGAGGGGCAGTATTTCGCCATGGGCGATAATCGGGACAACAGCGCTGACAGCCGGTATTGGGGCTTCGTTCCCGAAGCCAACATCGTCGGCAAGGCGTTCTTCATCTGGATGAATTTCAGCGATCTGAGCCGCATCGGCCGATTCAACTGATTATGTCGCTAGCCACGCTAGAAAACCGCCTGGATCATCATTTCAGCGATCCGGCTTTGCTCGAACAGGCGCTGACGCATCGCAGCCACGGCGCGCGCCATAACGAGCGGTTGGAATTCCTCGGGGATTCCGTGCTGAATTTCGTCGTGGCCGCCATGCTGTTCGAGCGTTTCGCCAAGATCGACGAGGGCGACCTGTCGCGTCTGCGGGCCAATCTGGTCAAGCAGGCGTCGCTGGCCGACATCGCGCAGAAACTGGAGTTGTCGCAGTATCTGCGACTGGGCGAGGGTGAATTGAAAAGCGGTGGTTTCCGCCGGCCGTCCATCCTGGCCGATACGGTCGAAGCGCTGTTCGGCGCCGTGTTCCTTGACGCCGGCTTCGACGCCGCGCGGCGCGTGATCGCGCGTCAGTATCAGCCGGTGCTGGCCAGCGTCGATCCCAAGACCCTGGGCAAGGACGCCAAGACCCTGCTGCAGGAATTCCTGCAGGGCCGCAAGATGGCGCTGCCGCTGTACACGGTGGTGGCCACTCACGGCGCGGCCCATAGCCAGCAGTTCGAGGTCGAATGCGCCATTCCGACGCTGGAAATCAAGGTGACGGCGCCTGGCGCCAGCCGCCGCGCCGCCGAGCAATCGGCGGCCAAGCTGGCGCTGGAGGCCGCGCAGGCCGTCAGCCCGGCCACGAAAGCCGCCCGCAAGTCGGGCAAGGCGCGCAAGACCGCGCAATTGTCGCTGCCCGTGGCAGTGGCCCAAGAGACTAAATGAGCAATACCCCTTTCCGCACCGGTTTCGTCGCCATCGTTGGCCGCCCCAATGTGGGCAAGTCCACGCTGACCAATGCCCTCATCGGCTCCAAGATATCCATCGTGTCGCGCAAGGCGCAGACCACGCGCCATCGCATACATGGCGTGCTGACCCGCGAGCACGAGCAGTTCGTGTTCGTGGACACGCCCGGGTTCCAGACCCGCCACGGCGGCGCCATGAACCGCATGATGAACCGGGTCGTGACACAGGCGTTGGCCGACGTGGACGTCGTGGTGCATGTGGTCGAGGCCGGCAAGTGGTCGGAAGGCGACGCCAAGCTGCTGCCGCTGCTGCCTGCGCCCGAGCGCACCATCCTGGTCGTCAGCAAGATCGACGCGCTGAAGAACCGCGACGACCTGTTCGCCTTCGTCAGCAAGATCATGGCGCTGCATCCGTTCGGCGCCGTGGTGCCGGTCAGCGCGACCAAGAACCAGCAGCTGGATCAGCTGCTGCAGGAAATCGCCGCGCGCCTGCCCGAAGGCGAACCGATGTTCGAAGAGGACACGCTGACCGACCGTCCCATGCGCTTTATCGCCGCCGAACTGGTGCGCGAGAAGATCTTCCGTCTGGTGGGCGATGAACTGCCCTACGGTTGTACCGTGGTCATCGAACAATGGGAAGAGAACGACAAGGGCGCGCGCATCGCCGCCTGTGTCGTGGTCGAGCGCGACAGCCACAAGCCCATCCTGCTGGGCGCGGGCGGCATGCACATGAAACGCATCGCCACCGAGGCGCGCCAGGATATCGCCAAGCTGCTCGACAAGACCGTCCACCTCGAGGTCTACATCAAGGTGCGCAAGGGCTGGTCCGATCGCGAAGGCGCGCTGCGCGATCTGGGTTATGAGTAAACGGGCGCCTCGCGTCCAGGACCGCCCAGGATTCATGCTGCACGCCACGGCGTGGCGTGAGACTTCCCTCATCGTTCAAACCTTCTCGCGCGATCATGGCTGTGTGGCCATGGTCGCCAAGGGCGCCAAGCGTCCGTATTCGGTGCTGCGCCCCGTGCTGTCGGCCTTTCAGCCCCTGCTGCTGTCCTGGACCGGCAATGGCGAGGTCAAGACGCTGACCCGCGCGGAAATCATGGGCATACGCCCGCTGGGCGGCACCGCCCTCATGTCCGCCTGGTACATGAACGAGCTGCTGCTGCGCCTGCTGCCGCGCGAAGACGCGCATCCGCTGCTGTACGACGCCTACGACATGGCATTGCAGCAGCTGTCCGGCGGCACCCGCGCGGCGGGTGCGCTGCGCCGCTTTGAATGGACCCTGCTGCGCGAGACCGGCTACGGCGTGGACGAGGCTGCGCCCGATTTCGACGACCCTGCCATCGAGCCCGGCTTGCGGCGCGACCTGCGCGAGCGCCTGGCCGAGATCCTGGCGGGGCGGCCGCTTTCCACGCGTCGCGTGCTGCTCGACCTGCAGCGCATCTGAAGCCGGCGGCGCCATGGGGTTCACGCTCAAGCAGGTGGAGACCTTCCGCACGGTCTACGAAACCGAAAGCGTGACCGCCGCGGCCCGGCGGCTGGACCTGTCGCCCGCCACCGTCAGCGCTACCTTGGCCGCGCTGGAGGCCAGCATCGAGATGCGCCTGTTCGAGCGCGTGCGCCAGCGCATGCACCGCACGCCCGAAGCCACGCTGCTGTATGAAGAGATCCGGCGCCTGAACGTCGGCCTGGAGAGCCTGGGCCGCAAGATCCGCGCGATACGCGGCTCGGCCCAGCCGCGCCTGCGCGTCGGCTGCATCCATGCCTACAGCGGCGCCATCGTCAGCGACACCATCGCGCGCTTTCGCGTCCGCTATCCCGATACGCCGCTATACCTGCAGATCCGCGATTCCAATACCTTGCGCGACATGGTCGTGTCGGGCGAACTGGACCTGGCCGCCGTGGCCGACGAATCGGAGCTGGAAGGACTGCGCGGCCACCTCCTGGCCAGTCTCCAGGCGGTGGCGGTGTTTCCCAAGGACCATACGCTGACCCGGTTGGAACAGGTCGAATTCGCGCAGCTGGCCGATGCCGATGTGATCGCGTTGAACGCGGAGGACGCGTCCCGCAAGCGGCTGGATGCCTTGTTGCGGCAGTCCGGGCAGGCGCTGCGCATCAGCATCGAGACGCCATACTCCAGCACGGTCTGCCAGTTGGCGCTGGCCGGCCACGGCGTGGGCATCGCCAATCCGGCCACGGCCGTGGGCATGGAAGCGGCCGGGCTGGCTTTCCGGCCGCTGGCCGCGCCGGTGCATTTCGAATGCCACATGATCCTGCACGGAAGCCGGCCGCTGTCGGAGGCCGGCAAGTTTTGGGCGACCTGCCTGCGCGCCGCGCTGGCGCCCTTGACGGAGCGCTACGGCGTCTAGCGCCTGGCGATGCGGGCCCGGCGGTGCGCGGGCGAGCCATCGCGCGCGCACCGCCGGACTCAGCCGCGCCGGCCGTCCGAGGTCAGGATCAGCACGACCGACGACTCGGCGTCGAGCATGCCCGAGCGTCGCAGCCGCGTGACGGCCGCCAGCGCCGCCGCCGAGGACAGCTCCGTGGCCAGCCCCATCCGTTCCAGCCGCTGCTGCGCCTGGGCCGCGGCAGCATCGGACACATCCACGGGCAGTCCGCCTGAACGCGCCAGCGCCTGCAGCGATTGCAGCGTGGTGGTGCCGCCGGCGATGGAATATTGGTCCGTGCCCGTTTCCCACAGCCCGCGCGCGTCCCCGGTCTGCAGGGCGCGCGACAGGCGTGCATAGGGCTCCACCGCGTGCATGCGCGGCAGTCGCGGAATCAGTCCCTGCCTGTGCAGCTCCTGCCAACCCAGCAGCACGCCCCAGAGCAGATCGCCGCGCGCGGTGGGCACGATGACATCCGTGGGCAGGCCGCAATGATCGAAGATCTCCCGCGCAATCGGCTTGTAGCCTTCCACGCCATAGGCATGGGTGCCCGTGGGCGGGTTCAGGTAGTTGGTGCCGGCGAAGGCGCCTTGTTCGCGGCATAGCTGGGCCACGTGCGGCCAGCGGCCCAGGCTGTCGTCGAACGCGGTGAGGCGGGCGCCGAAACGCTGCATGGCCTCGCGTTGCAGCGCCGGGCAGTTGCGGGTGATGGCGATCTCGGCCTGCAGGCCGGCGGCGGCGCAGTAGGCGGCCAGGGAAACGCCCGCGTTGCCGCTGGACGCGGCCGCCACGCGCGTGGCGCCGGCCAGCCTGGCGCGCGACACGAGCTGGGCCGCCATGCGGTCCTTGTGACTGCCGGTGGGATTGGCGCTCTCGCATTTCAGCCACAGCCTGCCCACGCCTTCCGCCTGGGCCAGGACGGACGACTCCAGGCAGGGCGTGCCGCCTTCGCCCAGCGTGATCGGATGCAGCACCGGCAGCGGCATCACGCTCGATGTCGATGGCGTGTAGACGCACTCCAGCGAGGCTGGATGGCCGGCTTCCAGACAAGACGGGCAGCCTTCGGGATAGTCGCCCGGGGGAAACAGCGTCGCGCAGCGGATGCAGCGCAGGCCGGATAAAGCGGGATTCATCAGCATGGGTCAGTACAGCGAGGAAAGAGAGTCCAGGGGCAACGCCGGCGCCGCCTGCAGCAGGCAGTCGCCGTCATCGCTGCGGGCGATGGCGCGCAGGCACAGCACCGTGCCCGCTTGCGGGCTGAGCAGGGTGTGCGCCGGCGTGTCGGGGCGTGCGGGTTCGATCAGCCGGCCCACGCGCTGACGCGCCGAGATGCGCTGGCCAAGCTCGACGCCGGGAATGAAAACGCCGGGCCCGTGCGCGCGCAGGGTCGCGGCGGGGGCGTCCAGGTCGTATAGGGCTGGCGGATCCGGGCGTGCTAGCTCGCGGTTCAGCTGGCCCAGCTCATGCAGGCAGCCGAGCAGGCCTTCGCGGCAACGATCGACCAGCGCCTGGCCGGTCTCGGCGCCTCCGCCGATTTCCGCGCTCAGTCTCAGCACGCCGTGACGGCTGGCGGCGGCCGGCATGGAGCCGGCTTCCGTGCCACGAAAGTAGATGCAATGAGGCAGGCCGAAGGCGCGTGCCAGCGCCGGCAGGCGCGGATCGAGCGCGTCCCGGCCATAGCGCGTGATCACCGAGGACGGCAGGTAGCGCAGCGATGCGCCGCCGCTGTGCACGTCCACAAGCGCCTCTACGCGCGGCAGCAGCTTCGCTTCCAGCGCGGCCGCCACGCTTTCGGTGTAGCCGCGCGCGGGGGGGCCGAGGAAGGCCCGGTTGAGATTGCCGCCGTCGTTGGGTGATAGGCGGCGACCAGCCAGCGAGGCTTCGGCGTTGGCGGCGGGCAGCAGATAGACCGTGCCGCGGTTCAGGATCCCGGGCAATTGATGCCAGAGTTCCAGGATCGCGGCCTGGCCTTCCCACTCGTCGCCATGCACGCCGGCCATCAGCGCGACGGCGGGGCCGGGGCCGGCGTCGATGCGCAGCACCGGCACGGTGACGCGGCGATAGGCGGATTCATTGGTCGCGGCCGCGCACGAGAAGTCTTCGCGGGTCACGGCGGTCATGCGGGGGCTCCTGTCGTCATCGGGCGGCGCATGGTCAGTCGAGCGTGGTGCCCGCGGCCTTGATGATGTTCTCCCATCGGGGCAATTCCTTCTTGATCTGCGCCTGCACGTCCTGCGGCGCGCCGCCCAGCGGTTCCTGCGAGCGGCTGCGCAATTCGCGGACCACGTTGTCGGTGCGCAGGGCCTGGTTGAGCGCGTCGTTGAGTCGCGCCAGCACGGCGGGCGGCGTGCCGGCCGGCGCCACCAGCGCGCTCCAGGCGGATTGCTCGTAGTCCGGGTAGCCCTGCTCGGCCACGGTAGGCACGTCCGGATTGGACGCCGCACGCTGCCGGGTGGTGACGGCCAGCGCGCGCAGGCGTCCGTCCTTCAGATTGCCGATCAGGGGCGGCAGGTTTTCCATCATCGAATCGACGTGTCCGCCCAGCAGGTCCGACAGCTGCGCCGCCGTGGCCTTGTAAGGAATCTGGCGCACCGCCGCGCCCGTCTGCGCGACGAACAGCTTGACGCCGACTTCGCTGGTGGTGCCGGGGTCCGCCGAGGTCATGGTCAGCTTGTCGGGTTGGGCGCGGCTGGCGTCGATGAAGCTCTTCAGGTCGCGGTAGGGCGACGCGGCGTTGACCACGATGACGTTGGGCGTCTCGGTGACCAGGCCGATGGGCGCCAGGTCGCGGTCCAGATCGTAGAGCTGTTGCTTGAACAGGTAGCGATGCAGGACCAGCGTGCCGACGTGGGCGTAGCCGATGGTGTAGCCGTCGGCCGGCGCGCGCACCAAGGCCTGGGTGCCGATACGGCCGCCGGCGCCGACGCGGTTCTCGACCACCACGGGCTGGCCCAGCAGCTTGCTCATTTCCTGGCCGACCAGGCGGGCGGTGATGTCGGCATTGCCGCCGGCGGCGGCGGGCACGATCAGCGTGATCGCGCGCTCGGGATACGCGGCCCATGCCGGCTGGGCGGCCAGGCAAAGGAGCAGGGCGGCAAGGCCGGCTGCGTGTTTCATGACGATTCCCCTTGGTGTTTTGTTGGTGGCGTCATTGTGGAGCGTGGGCGTGCCGAAGATGTTCGGGGTTTTGATATTGTTGTTTTCTTTTTTCGAATATCGACAGGGCGTGAGTCCAGCCTCGTCGTGGTGCGCGGGACGAAAAAAAGGCCTGCATCGCAATGCAGGCCTTGGTTGGGATCAGGCGCTGGCCGTTATTCGCGGTCGCCGCCGAAGATGCCCAGCAGCATCAGCAGGTTCGAGAAGACGTTGTACACGTCCAGGTAGATGGCCAGCGTGGCGGAAACGTAGTTGGTTTCGCCGCCGTTGACCACGCGTTGCAGGTCCACCAGCATGAAGGCCGAGAAGATCACGATGGCCATCACGGAGATGGTCAGCATCAGCGCGGGCAGCTGCAGGAAGATGTTGGCCAGCGCGGCGACCAGGATGACCACGGCGCCCATGAACAGGAACTTCTGCATGCCCGACAGATCGCGCTTGATGGTCGTGGCCAGCGTGGCCATGGTGCCGAACACGATCGCGGTGCCGCCGAAGGCCGTCATGACCAGCTGCGAGCCGTTGCTCATGCCCATCACGAAGCCCAGCAGGCGCGACAGCATGACGCCCATGAAGAACGTGAAGGCCAGCAGCAGGACCACGCCGAGCGAGTTGTTCTTGTTCTTCTCGATGGCGAACATCATGCCGAAGGCGCCCACCAGGAAGACGATGGCCGACAGACCGGGGCTGGCGCCCATGACGCGGTTGATGCCGGTATAGAGGCCGACGGCCGCGCCCAGCACGGTCGGGATCAGCGACAGGGCCAAGAGCCAGTACGTATTGCGCAGGACCTTGTTGCGGACGACCTCGCCCGGCGCGCCGGCGAGTTCACCGGAACGGTTAAAAGGGGACGGACGATATTCGTTCATGGAAAAACTCCTGTGTGCGGCAAAAAGGGATTGCCTCGAATGCTTAGATGCAAAGGATACCTTACAGTTCCCTTAAGAATCCAGTCAGGCGTGGTACCAGTCGGGCGTGGCACGCCGAAGCGGCATCAGCCCCGACGGACTTCACGCAGCACCCGGTCGACGATCGCGGGCAGCTCGGCGTCCATGCGGGCCTGCAGATGCGTCACGGCATCGGCCAGTGCGGCACGCATCAGTTGCTCGACCTCGGCCTGCAGCCTGGCGGCCAGCACGGAGGCCTCGGCGGACGCCACGACGGGCGCATCGTCGTCGGCGGGCTGGAAGGGGGCGGATGCTGGCATCGTCCAGGGCATGGCCGGCTGGGCAGCCCCGGCGGCGACTGGCGTCGCAGGGGCTGGCGCTACGTAGACAGACGGCATCGAGACGGGCGCCACCGAGACGGGCGCGGGCGGCGCAGGATCCGGGGCGATCTCGGTCAGCACGGGAAAGGCGTCGTCGTCGCCGACAGGCGCGGCGGGCTGCCGTGGCGGCGCCACGGACGCCGGCGCGTCGTCATGCGGCAGTTCGACCCGCTGGGTGAGGGTAGGGATGCCGGGGTCGTAGGAATGAGGGGGCATGGGGACTCCCGATGGCGAAAATGCACGGCCCGCCGCGAGCGGCGGCTCAGGCGTCTGGCTGGCGGCTGAGATCGTGGCTGTGCGGGGCGTGGCCCGCGTTCTGGTAGACGCGCCAGCGCTGGCGCGCGGCCTGCTTGTCGTCGGGCTCGTCGGAGACGATTTCCAGGAGGCGTTCGAAACCCTCGAAACCGGGCGGACACTCGTCATCCAGGTTGAGTAGCCAGGGTTGCGGCTGCCCCGCCTGGACCAGCTTTTCCGACGCCTTGAGCGGATCGGAGGCGGTCAGCACCACGGGCGTATCGGCGGCCAGCGGGTCATTGGCCAGTACATGAGGCACGAAGGAGATATCGTCGAAGGCCCAGAGCATGCGGTCGAAGGACGCCAGCCGGGAACCGTCGCGGCAATACACCACCAGGCGCTGGCCCGCCAGGTAGCGCTTGCGCGCCACCTGGCAGGCTGTGCGCAGGCGATCCGGCGCGCCGAAGGCGAAATCGATGCGCGTCATGCCTGTTCCAGGCCGCTCAAGCCTGGTCCAGCAGGAACTGCATCAGCAGCGGCACGGGACGGCCGGTGGCGCCCTTGTCCTTGCCGCCCTTCCAGGCGGTGCCGGCGATGTCCAGGTGGGCCCAGCGGTAGGCCTTGGTGAAGCGCGACAGGAAGCAGGCCGCCGTGACCGCGCCGGCCGGGGGGCCGCCGATGTTGGCGATGTCGGCGAAGTTGGACTTGAGCTGGTCCTGGTAAGCGTCGTCCATCGGCAGGCGCCATGCGGTGTCCAGGGCCTGGCGGCCGGCGGCGGCCAGGGCCTCGGCCAGTGCGTCGTCCTTGGAGAACAGGCCCGTGTTGACGTGGCCCAGCGCCACCACGCAGGCGCCGGTGAGGGTGGCGATGTCGATGACCGTCGAGGGCTTGAAGCGCTCGGCGTAGGTCAGCGCGTCGCACAGCACCAGGCGGCCTTCGGCGTCGGTGTTGAGGATCTCGATGGTCTGGCCCGACATGCTGGTGACCACGTCGCCGGGCTTGTTGGCCTTGCCGCTGGGCAGGTTCTCGCAGGCCGGGATCAGGCCGACCACGTCCAGCGGCAGTTCCAGTTCGGCCAGGGCGCGGAACGAGCCCAGCACGCTGGCGGCGCCGCCCATGTCGTACTTCATTTCGTCCATGGTGGCGGCCGGCTTGAGCGAGATGCCGCCGGCGTCGAACGTGATGCCCTTGCCGACCAGCACGATCGGGCCGTCACCGGCCTTGGCGCCTTTCTTGGCCGGCTTGCCGGCGTGGCGCAGCACGATGAAGCGCAGCGGTTCGTCGGAGCCGCGGGCCACGGACAGGAACGAGCCCATGCCCAGGGCCTCGACCTGCTTCTTGTCCAGCACCTCGACCTTCAGCGACTTGAATTCGCGGGCCAGGCGCTTGGCGGTTTCGCCCAGGTAGGTGGGCGTGCAGATATTGCCGGGCAGGTTGCCCAGGTCACGCGTCAGCGACATGCCGTTGGCGATGGCGGCGCCTTCGCGCAGGCCCTTCTGGGCCTGGGTGGCATCCGCCCGTTCGACGATCTGGACGATCTTCTTGAGCTTGGGACGGGCGTCGCGGTCGGGCTTGCCGAAGCTGGCGTCGTAGTGATAGGTGGCGGCGCCGGCGGCGATGGCGGCGCTGCGGGCGCGGGCGATGACGGGCACGTCGGCGACCGGGTTGGCCACCAGGGTCGACACGCCTTCGGCCAGCTGCGCGGCCACGCAGGCCTGGGCGAAGGCCTGTTCGGCGGCGGCATGGGCGCGGGCCGAGTATTCATCCTGCTTGCCCAGGCCGACCAGCACCACGCGCTGCGCCGTGACGCCGGGCAGGTTGCGCAGCGTCAGCGTGGCGCCGGCGCGGCCGCGGAATTCGGTCTTGGCCACCGCCCGCACGGCGCCGTTCGCGGCGCGGTCGATCAGGTCGGCGGCCGGGCTCAGCACGCCGTCCGCGAAGACGCCGACGGCCAGCGCGGCGGTTTTGATCTGGTGCAGGGAAGCGGTGGTCTGTGTGCTAAATTCCATGAGGGTTTCCCGGTACGTCTGTGTATGATGCGGTCGATTATCCCGCATATTCTCCCATGTCTCTATTCAAACGCTCTGTCGTCAGCGAGATCACCAGTCACGCTGGCGTTGTCTTTTCCACGTTGCTCGTCGTGTGGCTCAGCGTGCTCCTGGTGCGCTTGCTCGGCGAGGCGGCCGGAGGCAACATCGGGGCGGACGTGGTGCTGGTGCTGGCGGCGCTGTCCACCATCACGGCGCTGCCCACCATCCTGGCGGTGTCGGTCTTCATCGCCGTGCTCACCACGGTGACGCGCAACTATCGCGAATCCGAGATGGTCGTGTGGTTCGCCAGCGGCCTGTCGCTGGCCGATTGGTTCAAGCCCGTGCTGCGCGTGGCCATTCCCGTGGCCATCGCCGTGGCCGGCCTGACCCTGTTCGCCGCGCCCTGGGCCTATCGCCAGATCGGTGAATACCATCAGCGCTTCGAGCAGCGTTCCGACCTGTCCAAGGTCACGGCCGGCCAGTTCGCCGAATCGGCCGGCGGCGACCGCGTGTTCTTCGCCGAAGATCCCGCCCAGCCCACCGATGAGCTTGGCAACGTGTTCGCGCGTGAAACCGGCCCGGAATGGCTCAGCGTGCTGAGCGCCAGCAGCGCCCACAGCGAGACCCTGCCCAACGGCGACCGCTTCCTGGTGCTGGGCGCGGGCCACCGCTATGACCTCAAGCCGGGCACGCCGGAGATCCGGCTGGTGAATTTCGAAAAGTACGGGCTGCGCCTGGAAAGCAAGGCCGGCGGCGATCCGATGGCCGAGGCGCGCGCGGCGGCCGAGCGCTCCTCCAAGGCGCGCACCACGGGGCAGCTCATGGCCGACAATACCGACAACAGCTGGTCGCAGGTCATGTGGCGCGTGTCGCTGCCGCTGGCTGCCCTGAATCTGGCGCTGCTGGCCATTCCTCTGGGGGCGGTCAACCCGCGCCTGGGGCGTTCGGGCGACATCCTGATCGCCGGTCTGGTGGGCCTGCTGTACATGAACCTCATGAACCTGTCGCGGGCCTGGATCGCCAATGGCAAGCTCAGCTTCGGCGTGGGCGTCTGGGCGATTCACGGCCTGGTGGCGCTGCTGACATTCTTCCTGCTGATGCGCCGGCTGCGAGTGAAGGCGCCGCGCAACAGCCCCGCGGCTTCCTGAGGCCCTGGCGGCTGCCTGCCGCCCTAGGGCAGGTAGCGCAGCGCGTTTTGGGTGCCGGCCAGCAGGCCGGCATTGCGCAGCGCCGATTTGCGGATGAACTCCCACAGCACGTTGACGCGCTTGAGCTTGCGCAGGTCCTCGTGGCAGTACATCCAGAACGAGCGCGTGATCTCCACTTCCTGTTCCAGCACCGGCGTGAGCCGGGGATCCTGGGCGGCGATGAAGCAGGGCAGGATGGCCAGCGACTGGCCTTGCAGCGCCGCGTGGTACTGGGCGACCACGCTGGTGCTGCGCAGGATCACCTTGCTGGCTGGCAGCAGATCCTCCAGATAGCGCAATCGCTCGCTGAACAGCAGTTCGTCCACATAGCCGATGAACGTGTGGTCCGCCAGGTCTGCCTGTGAGCGGATGGGCGGATGGCGCGCCAGATAGCCGGGCGTGCCGTACAGCCGCAACGTGTAGTCGCACAGCTTGCTGCAGACATAGGGCCCGCGCTGCGGCCGCTCGATGGTGATCGCCAGGTCGGCTTCGCGCTTGGACAGGCTCACGAAGCGCGGCACCGGCAGGATGTCCAGCGTGATGTGCGGATAGCGACGCTGGAAGTCCGCCGCCAGCGGCGTCAGCACATAGCTGCCGAACCCTTCGGTGGCGCCGATGCGCAGGTGTCCCGACAGCGCCTGGCCGATGCCAGACAGGTTTTCGCGGGCGCTGTGCACCGCGCTTTCCATCTGCTCGGCATGCACGAACAGGCGCTGGCCGTCCTCGGTCAGCACGAAGCCCGCGCCGCGCGACTTCTCGAACAGCAGCGTGTCCAGTTCCGCCTCCAGCGCGCGGATGCGGCGCGACACTGTCGTGTGCTCCACGCCCAGCTTGCGCGCGGCGGCGCTGGCGCGCTGGGTGCGCGCCACTTCCAGAAAGTACCTGAGACTGTCCCAATCCAGCATGTCGCCGCGCTCCCGGCGGGCGCGGAAACCCTGGTTTCCATGCCCGGTATAGATGTGCATTGATGCACAAGTAATGTGCATTTCTAGTGTTGCTTGTTGATTTTCACACATCTACACTGGGTCGGCAGGCCCTGGGGGTTGATGCCGCCCGGGCCGCAGGCCGCGCAGACGGCGTACAACACATAACAACTCAGGAGACAAATCCATGAAATCGCATGCACGCGGGCTGGCCGCAGGACTGTGTCTGGGCGCCGTTCTGACGGCACAGGCGCTGGCCGCGGACAAGCCGCCAGTGAAGATCGGTATCTTGACCGACATGTCGGGCACCTATGCCGGCATGGGTGGACCGGGTTCGGTGGCGGCTGCGCAATTGGCCATCGACGACTGCCTGGCCGCGGAATGCAAGGGCATGAAGATCGAGCTGGTGTCGGCCGACAACCAGAACAAGGCCGACGTGGGCGCCGCCCGCGCGCGTGAATGGTTCGACCGCGACGGCGTGACCGCCATCGCCGACCTGACCAACTCCGCCGTCGCCCTGGCGGTGCAGGGCATTGCCCGCGAGAAGAACAAGGTGGTGATGTTCTCGGGTCCGGCCACCACGGCGCTGACCAACAAGGAATGCTCGCCGCTGGGCTTTCACTGGATGTTCGACACCTATTCGCAGTCGGCCGGCGGCGCCAAGGCCACGGTGAAGGCGGGCGGCAAGTCCTGGTTCTTCGTCACCGTGGACTACGCGTTCGGCCATTCGCTGGAAGCCGACACCGCCAAGGCCGTGCAGGCACTGGGCGGCACGGTCGCGGGCAGCGTGCGGCATCCGCTGAACGCGCCTGATTTCGCGTCCTATCTGTTGCAGGCGCAGAGCTCCAAGGCGCAGGTGGTGGCGCTGGCCAACGGCGGCCAGGACACGGTCAACGCGGTCAAGCAGGCGGGCGAGTTCGGCATCGTGGCGGGCGGGCAGCGGCTGGTGTCGCTGCTGATCTTCCTGTCCGACCTGCGCGCGCTCGGGCTGGACACCGCCCAGGGCCTGTCCTACGTGGACGGCTTCTACTGGGACTATGACGACGCCACGCGCCAGTGGTCGGGACGCTTCGAGAAGGCCTTCCGTGGCCTGAAGCCGACCATGACCCAGGCCGGCGTCTATTCCAGCGTGCTGCACTACCTGCGCGCGGTCGCCGCCAGCGGCAGCACCGACGGCAAGGTGGTGGCCGACAAGATGCGCGAGCTGCCCATCAAGGATCCGATCATGCGCAACGCCTCGATCCGCCCGGATGGCCGCGTGATCCACGATATGTACTTGTACGAAGTGAAGAAGCCGTCCGAATCCAAGGGCGGCTGGGATTATTCCAAGCTGGTGGCGACCATCCCGGCCGCCGAGGCCTTCCAGCCGCTGGCCGATTCGGCCTGCCCGCTGGTCCAGAAGTAGACCGCGCGCCGGGCGCGGGCCTGGTTGCCCGAGCCCGGCGCAATGATTCATGAACGCGGATCCGATCCGCAACGACAAGCAGTCCGAGGAGCATCAAATGAGTGAAGTCCCCCACGTTCCGCTAATGATCGGCGGCAAGCTCGTGCAGTCCAAGACCACTGAATGGCGGGACGTGATCAATCCTGCCACGCAGGAAGTCGTCGCCAAGGTGCCCTTCGCCACGCGCGAGGAACTGGACCTGGCGGTGGCCAATTCCAAGGAAGCGTTCAAGACCTGGCGCAACGCCGGGCAGGGCGCGCGCATGCGCGTCATGTTGAAGTTCCAGGACCTGCTGCGCGCCAACACCGCCAAGCTGGCCGAGATGATCACGCGCGAGCACGGCAAGACCCTGCCCGACGCCGAGGGCGAAGTCGGCCGCGGCCTGGAAGTGGTCGAGCACGCCTGCTCGATCGCCAACCTGCAGCTGGGCGAATATGCCGAGAACGCCGCCACCGGCATCGACGTCTACACGCTGATTCAGCCGCTGGGCGTGTGCGCCGGCATCACCGCGTTCAACTTCCCGGTGATGCTGCCCTGCTTCATGTTCCCCATCGCCGTGGCCTGCGGCAACACCTTCGTGCTCAAGCCGTCCGAGCAGGATCCGACCTCGTCGCTGTTCCTGGCGGAGCTGGCGCTGGAAGCCGGCCTGCCGCCGGGCGTGCTGAACGTGGTCCATGGCGGTCCGGATATCGCCAATGGCCTGTGCGAGCATCCCGACATCAAGGCGGTGTCCTTCATCGGCTCGACCCGCGTCGGCACCGAGATCTACAACCGCGCCTCGGCCGCCGGCAAGCGCTGCCAGTCGATGATGGGCGCCAAGAACCACTGCGTGGTCCTGCCCGACGCCGATCCGGACGTGGCGCTGAACCAACTGCTGGGCGCCGCCTTCGGCGCCGCCGGCCAGCGCTGCATGGCCTCGTCCGTGGCCGTGCTGGTGGGTGACGCGCGCAACTGGCTGCCCGACTTCGTCGAGCGCGCCAAGAAGCTCAAGGTCAATTCCGGCACCGACCGCCAGGCCGACCTGGGCCCGCTGGTCTCGCCCAACGCCAGGAAGCGCGTCGAAAGCCTGATCCAGAAGGGCGTGGACGAAGGCGCCAAGCTGCTGCTGGACGGCCGCAACGTCAAGGTCGCCGGCTTCGAGCAGGGCAACTTCGTCGGCCCGACGATCTTTGATGGCGTGAAGGAAAACATGACCATCTACACCGAGGAGATCTTCGGTCCTGTGCTGTGCGTGGTCGGCGTGGAAACGCTGGAGGACGCGGTCGAGTTCATCAACCGCAACCCCAACGGCAACGGCGTGGCGCTGTTCACCCAGGATGGCGGCGCGGCGCGCTACTTCCAGAACAACATCGACGTCGGCCAGGTGGGCATCAACGTGCCGATCCCCGTGCCGGTGGCCTGGTTCAGCTTCACGGGCTCGCGCGCGTCGAAGCTGGGCGACCTGGGCCCCAACGGCAAGCAGGCGGTGCAGTTCTGGACGCAGACCAAGACCGTCACGGCCCGCTGGTCGGCGCACACCAAGAGCGTCAACACGACGATCAGCATGCGCTGAGGACTGTCCCCCCGAAGCGCTGCGCGCTTCCCCCAGGGGCGCCACTGCGGACCGGCAAAGCCGGCTCCGCGTGGCCCCGCTTGGGGGAGGGAGGGCGTCTTGGAT
>NZ_JCBANH010000076.1:0-32830 GCF_059760925.1 Achromobacter sp. 1011791174 | reverse complement strand
CTTTCGAAGGCCGCGCGCACGGCCTCCCATTTCATCTTCTGGGCATCGATATCGCTGGCTTCGTGTTCCTTGTCCGCCGCCGCCATCTGGCCCGCGCCCGACACGGCCTGCGCGCTGCCCGGCGCCGACGTGATGAACGCCTGGCTTCTCGAACCCAGCGTGGCCGATCGCTCACTGTGAACGGCGAATTCCGCTCTCGCCGTGGTGTATTCGGCCGACGTCTTGTCGCCGCCGGCCGTCTTCCACCGAGTCTGCGCGTCCGTCGCCATCCTGCCTTCCCGCGCGCTCTTGATGCCCAGCGCGCCGCCCGCCAAGCCCCCGCCCACCTGCAATGCGCCGCCGGCGATCGACGCCCCGGCCGACATGTAGGCGCTGGCCTGGCGCTCGTCGGCGGCGGAACAGATGTTCTTCGCCGCGCTCATCCCGGCATCGAATCCGGCTCTGGTCGCGGCGGTCGCGTTCTCGCGCCGGGTTTCCTTGTTGGACTGCTGGATCATGTAGAACAGGCGCATCACCTGATCCAGATCCGCCGCCGCCGCGTCGGGGTATTGCTCGACCAGCGAGTCCAGCAGTTCGATAACCTCGTTCTCGAGCGCCTTGCCGGCCTTGGGCGCGGGCAGTCCGCCGGCATCGGCGATCTCCTTTCCGGGCGCGGCCTGCACGGCCTCGGCCATCAGCGACGGAATCCTGCGCCTGCGCGTGGAGGGCTCGTTTTCCTCGGACGCCGGCGCCGGCCCGACCAGGTTGGCGCTCGCAGGATTAATGACGATGGGCATGAAAAGCTCCTCAGCTGCGGCCGCCCCGCAGGCGCTCGATCAATTGTTGAATATGCCCGGCGAAGGGCGCGTGCTCATCCTCGACGCATAGCGACAAGGCCAGTTCCAGCGTTTCCAGCGCCATGTCCGCGTGTCCCAGCTCGATCAGGCACTGGGCGCTGTGGAACACGGGTTGCGGATGGCCCATCATCAGGGCCGACGCGGCCATGTACTGCGTCAGGGCGTCCCGATGCCGGCCTATCATCTGTCCGGCCGCGCCCAGCGCCATCACGTAGCGCCCGTCCGTATGGTCGTTGGCCACGAGCATCGAGAACAGCTTGAAGGCCTCGGCATACTGCTGCTGGTCGTAGTGCTGGCGCCCGAGCGCGTACAGCGCCTCGTTCTCGTCATCGCCGATGCCGCGCAGCGCGCCCAGGGTGCCGCCGCCCTTGAGGTACTCGCCAAAGGCCCGGGTATTGGCCGACAGCGTCTCCCAGGTCATCGTGTCATCGTCCGCGGTGTGTAGGCTCATTGCTGATTTCCATGAATGTGGGCAAGCCTGTCTCAGATCATCTTCCTGCGCCCCGGCCTGGACGGCGCCGCCCCTGCCCGTCCCGGCATGGCGCCGCCCTGCTCCAGGCGCACCCTTACGCTTTCGACATCCTTGCGCACCTCGGCCATATCGGCATCGAACAGGGCCTGGGCATGCTGGCGCTGGCTCTCGGTAAGCAGGCCGTCCGTGGCGATGCCGCGCAGCCCGCCCGTGATGCCCAACTCGCGCAGCACGGATTCCTGATCGCTGGATTGCCGTTCGATCTGTTCCAGCAGGGCGCGCGATTCGGCCAGGATCTCTTGAGATGTCTTGTTCATGTCAGCGCATGTTGCCCACGATGCTGGACCGGCCGTCCTGCATCTTCTTGATGAAGTTGGTCATCACGTCGAAGGATTCGTTGCGCTTGTTGCTCAGCGACTGCAGGGCCATCATGTCCATCTGCTGCGTGCTGTTGAGCGAATCCAACTTGCCCTGGATGAAACTCTGCATGCCCTTGATATCGCCCAGATTGCGATCGCCTCGGAACACGGCCTTGCCCGTGATATTGGCCTGGCCATTCGGCAGTTGCCCCTCGCCGGAACTCCAGGAGGGAATCTCGGTGATTCCAGCATCCTTCAACGCCTGGTTCAGCGGCATTTCGTACTTCACCACCTTGGCTTGATCCCAATCCTTGATCGTGGCGTCGCTGTCGCCATCCTTCGGGTACTGGGCCATCGCGGTATTGATGGCCGACATCACCGCGTTCAGCTTCGCGGCCTGTTCGTTCTTCTGCTGCACCGCCTGGATCTGCGACGAAAGCTGCCTGTCCAGCAATTGCGTGCGGTTGGTCTGCACCGCCAGCAGCGCGGTTTCGATGTCGCCGGACAGCAGCGCCTGGCTGACGGAGGAAGCACTCATTACGGCAACGGCGGCAGGCATGGCATGACCTCTCTGAAAATGAAAAATGGACTCCGCTGGGTGGCTGGAAACGCCTCCTGGTTCCATCCGGAGAACGAAAATTTCGCAACGTCCCCGCTCGGCCCGGGTTCAGGCCAATCCCGCGCCGAAGGGCGCGAAATCCCGGACCACCATGCCGCCCTCGTCGTCATACAGCGCGCCGCCGTCGTTCACGGCTACCAGCCAGCGGCTCCAGTGCGCGACCGCGTCGGCGAAATCCCCCAGGGCCGTTTCCAGCCCCGCCAGGTCCAGCCCGACCAGGGGCACGGCGCGGCAGAGCAGCACATGCCCCGACGCCTCGTCCAGCGCCAGCGTCGCGCCGCCGGTCTCGCGCCAGAAGGCGTTTGCCGTCAGCAGGCGCGCGCAGACCTCCAGCAGCCGCGCGTCCTCGATCTCCTGCAGCAACGCATACAGGACGATCGCGCCCGCGCCGGCATCGTCCTGGAGATGGATGATGTGGCCGTCCATGTCCAGCGCCACATAGCCGTCCTCGTCCGCTTCCATGTCCGGTATTGCCAGGCCCGCGCCCAGCCCGGCCACCAACTCCCTGAACGTATGCATATCGCCTTCCTTTCCAAGATCACGAATCGCCGCCGCGCGGCCGCTCAAGCCTGGGCGTAGGCGCCCAGGCCCGACAGATACTGCATCGCTTTCAGGTCGACGATGCGGTCCTCCATGTGCGGCGTCTCCTTGCTGCCCCCCAGGCTCGCGTTGCGTACCTGGTTCTCCAGCTGCCCGGACTGCGCGGCGACCTGCAGATAGATGCCGCGGTCCTGCTCGTCCATGGGCCGGTCATGGCGCAGATCGCCGCCCAGGTCCCGCAGCACCAGCTTGGCCTTGAGTTCCGTGTCCAGCACGCCGCCCCGGTCCTTGTCGGACTTGCAGCCCTTGGACACGGTCGCCGCCATGTCGTCCACGCCCGCCCGCTGCAAGGCCTGGTCGGCCAGCGTCTGCAAAAAGACGATCTCCCGCCCCATCTTGGCCGAGTCGCCGTCGGCCTTTTCATAGGCGCGATCCAGGAACATGCTTCTGACCAGCCCGGTCTGTTCGCGCAGATCCGCGATAAGGTCCGTCAGGCGGTCCCGATCCTCGGGCGCCAGGTCCGGCGAATCCAGCTTTTCCGACACTCTCTCGATCGCCCTGCCGATGAAGCCACCCGGCGCGGCGCCGCGCATATCCGCGCCGCTGCTGCCCGGCGCGCCCAGGTCGCCGATCAGCTTGATCATGTTCCGCGTGTTGTGGTCCTGCACGTTGCGCCACACGCCGCCGATCATCCCCAGGAAGGGCGAGGTCGCCAGCTTGTTGATGCCGAAGGAAAAGGTGATGGCGTTGATGTCCACGCCGGCTTCGATATCGCCGCCAGCGGCGCCCGGGCCGGAGCCGCTGATGCTCAGCTTGCCCTGGCCGGCCGCCTCATCGAACGCCCGGAACTGATTGCGCGTGAAGGTCAGCTCATCAAATTTCGGATTGAGGTTCCGGATCAGCGGCAGATGGCGGATGCTGTCCGGCGTGATCAGGTTGACGCTGACGTGCGTGAGCTGCGGCGGCGTCTGCGACGGCTGCGCCATCCGCGCCATGAAGGCGGCGTTGCCGGTCACGGCGGCCTCCAGCACCTGCCGCGCGCCCTCGGCGTTGGCGGCGTGGCGCGCATCGTCATCCGGGATGTCCCACATGTCCAGCACGCCGTGGCCGACGATATGCGCCAGCCGCTCGCCGTCGGCGCCCCGCAGCTCGCTGATCTTCAGGTTGCGCACGCCGTCCGCGCCATCGGTCACCTTGGAGCTGACCATCGCGCTCTCATAGCGTCGCGCCAGGGGCGCCTGGATCCGGTTGGCCGGGGTGATGACGCTTTCATAGCTGCGGATCACGCCATTGCGGTTCAACACCATGCTGCGCGAGGTCTGCTGCCATTTCCCGGCATCGGCCAGCAGGTCGCGCTGCAGGTCCGCCAGGGCCTTCTTGGATGTGAGCTCGGCGACCTGCCGCTCGCTCAGGCCGGCGGACCTCAGGTCCTGCCGCAGCGTCTTCAGGATTTCGGCCTTGCCCGCGACAACGGGATGGGTGGAATCCTTCTTGCCCTTCGGCGCGCCGATCTGCTCGGAAAAGATGCCGCAATCGCGCAACTTTCCTTGCGCCACTTCCTGACGCGCCTGCCATTTTTCGCTCAGGCCCGCCAGTACGCCCTTGCGGGCTTCTCCGGTTAGAGCTCTCGGAATGTCCGAAGACGACGTGCCAGCGGACGGGTTAGGTTCCGCCGCGGACACGGACGCCATGATGCGCGCGCCGATGCAGGCCCATTGCAGATTGCTTTCCAGCACGGCGCGCCGTGACAGGGGATTGGTCATGGCCATGGCGACGACGCCGTCCATCTTGCGTTCCACCAGGCCCTTGAGCGCGTCCAGTTCCCTCAGCACCGCCGTCGTCAGGCTGGGTTCGGCTACCGCCTTGCCCGCGCCGATCTCCGCCTGCGCGATGCCGTCCCTGAGCGTTTCGAGCTGATCCCGGCTGGCCGACAGGGCGCCATGCAGCGCCTGCAGACCTTCCTGATGCCAGGCCGTCTTGCCCAGCAGCTCCGACGCCCGTCCCAGCGACGCCAGGACCTGCTTCACATTCTCGGGGGTCAAGGCCGCGCCGCAACCCGCTTGCCGGACGCTTGCCTCGGTCAGCATGCTGCGCGGCAGGCTTTCCAGCGGCTTGCCGGCAGTCTCGGCGAATGCGATCCCGTTGGCGCGGGCATAGGCCGCCAGGCCCGGATAGCGCTGCTGCGCCCGTTGCTCGCGCGCCGCCGCGACCTTGTCATCCGCCCGCTGGCCCAGCGCCTCCATATGGGCGTCCGACAAGCGGCCCGACCCGTACCCCGGGTCCGTGCGCACCAGCTTGGCGAGCGCCTGCCTGACCACGGGGTCCGCGATTTTCCCGCAAGCCGCCGAGAGCTTGTCCTCGTTCGCGCGCACGGCGCCCAACCGGTATTGATCCGCGATCGCCAGCGCGCGCGTGATCTGCCGCGACGTCAAGGGGCGATTCTCCTTGATGCCCGCGCCCGCCATGGCGTAGCGCGTCGACGTCTGCCCGATCGCTCGCTCGAGCGTCTGCCGCAACTGGCCGAGCACCTGCTCCGATGCCCCGCCCCCAGCCCTGCGCTCCTGCCCGCCGAAGTGGCACGCCAGCTTGTTGGCCCAGCCCTTCACGCGTTGCGCCAGCACGGATTCGCCGCGTTGCAGGCCACCGTCCCGCGACAGCGCCACGGTCCGGTCCAGATCGTAGCGACCCGTTCCTATGCCACGGAACTGTTCAATGCCCAGATTCATCGGAACTCACCTCACGCCTCGGCCGACGTGGCCGACATGGCCACAGCGCGACTGCGTAACCGCTCCGGCCTGGAAGGTTCCATGCCGGGAGCGGGAACTCGCCGGCCCCGGCCGTTACTACAGCTCCCGTATTCCGATCGCCATGCCGCGGCATGGACGGCGGCCTGTTTGACGGGATCCAATATGCCTACACTGCAAAACCAGCCCAGGATGCCAACGCCGGCGCCCGGCGTGGCCGGCGGCGCTGCCGTCGCCAAACGGGCCGACCTGGACCTCGCCCTCCCGTTGCCAGGCCAGGTGGGCCAGGTGGCGCCATCGGGCGCTTCGCCGGCCCTCGACACCGACGCCTTCAGCCTGACCGACGCGGCCGAGGAGCTGAGCCTGGGCATGGCTCACAAGGTCGAGGAAAAGCACCATACCGAGCGCAAGTTCGCGCCCGAGCGGGCGCGTCGCGTCGTCCACGCGGACGAGGTCGTGGACGCGATGCAGCAGTCGCACGAACCCGATGCGCAGGCCAAGCTGGTGGAACTGACCAAGCATCTGCTGGCCGGCCACGATGGCCCCAGGAAGCTCGTCACGCAGTCGTACCGCGACGTGACCCAGCAATACCTAGCCCTGCAGTACGCGCTGCGCCAGGGCGAGCGCCAACAGACGCCCGACAGCAAGCTGGAACGGCTGCGCACGGCCATCGCCGATCTCGAGTCGGACCATGGCCCGAGCATCCGCGCCGGCCTGAACGCCCTGCCCGCCGCCGCCGAATTCGCACGAACGGCCGAGGGCGTGGGCACGTTCCTGGACACCTACCGCGACATCGTGCTGGGCGAACCCTCGCTGTCGCAGACGCTGGCCACCAGCCTGGAGCGCTTCGGCGGCGACAACATCGAAAAGGCCATCCGGCAGCTGACCAGCGCGCTGGGCGCGGACCTGGCCGCCGTGGAGCCATCGACGCAGCTATCGCGCCTGAATGCGCTGGTATCCGACCTGTACAAGCTGGAGGTCATGATCACCGCACTGGAAAGCTGCGCCGAGATCGCCAGCGCCATGAACAGCCGGGGCTACACGGCCGTGGCCAGGGACCCCTTGCTGACGGACATCGTGGCCATCACGGACAGCCGATGGGTCGACGCCAACACCATAGAGGGGCTGGCCGCGAAACGCGCCGTGGACCCGTTGCCCGACCGGATCGACTTTCTCAAGTCCGTGCGGAACATATTCCGCCAATTTCCCGTGCATTCCTATCCCGACAAGGAAACCCGCGACGCCGTGCTGGACGCCAATCAGGCGGCGCTGGACATCAACATCGCCAAGGAGGACGAGGCATGAGCCTGGAGCTGAACCTGCTGGATTTCTCCCGCGAGCTCGGACTGCCGGACTGCCGGCTGAACCACAACGGCGAATGGCTGGCCGCGCTGGCGAACCAGCAATACCTGGGCGTGCAGGAGCGGGACGAAGCGGTGCTCGTTTTCATCCTGCACCCGCTCGGTTACGGTGGTCTGGACGTCTTCGAGCGCGCCTGCAGGCAGGCGCATCTGTTTCATCTGCGCGAAGACACCGTGCAGCTGGCGCTGCGCGAGCGCGACCATCAGCGCTGGCTGGTCGCGCTGAGCCGCATTCCGCGCGCTGAATTCTCGGGGCCGCGCGGCGCGCGGGCCTGCGCCGACCTGCGTCAGTGGCTGCAGACGCTTTGATTCCCCGCAACGCAATCTCCCGCCCACAGGAACCTTCATGGCCAATCTGTCCTTCAACAGCTCGCTCAGCCTCGACCTCGGCCTGAGCGGCATCAGCTACCAGGCGCGCGAAAGCGTCCAGGAATCGCTGCCCGCGCTGCGCGAGATCGCGCCGCTGGAAGAGGCCGCCAGGAACAATCTCGAAGTCCTGCTGGCCAAGCCCAACCTGGCTTCCTTCATCACGGCCCACCTGCGGCCGGACATCGCCGACAACGATGCGCTGACCCCGGTCCGTTTCAACAGGGGGCTGCAACGCGCCTGCGCCGATCTGGCGGGCTTGCGGCCGGCCGACAGCGAGACCGCCGCGACGGTGCAGCGCGCGCAGCGCACCCTGAGCGACGAGACCCGCCTGCGGGATCTGGTGGCCATGTACCGCAACGCGCTGCTGCAAGGATGAACGCGCCCGCCATGCTCAGCGACGAGAGCCGCGAACTCATTTCGCTGCTGGCCTTCATCTATCTGGAAAACAACCGCCCGGAGCGGGCCACGGCCCTGCTGCACGCGCTGGAGGCCGTCAAGGCCAGCGACAACCGCAACCGCTGCGCGCTGGCGCTGGCCCAGCTGCGCAGCGGCAAACCCAAGGCCGCGCTGGCCACGCTGGACGCGCTGGCCATGAAGGCGCCCCCCACGGCCGTGTTCCACCTGCTGCGCTCGGATTGCCTGCAGGCGCTGGAGCGGCACGAGGAAGCCATGGCGGCGATGCGCGCCTTCGTCGCGCTGCGCCAGCAGGCCGTCCCGGCCCGGGAGACGGATCATGCATAACCTGCTCAATCGCGGCATCGCCGCGCTGACCAGCCGCAACGACATCATCCTGGCGGTGATGATCGTGGCCATCATCTTCATGATGATCCTGCCGCTGCCGACGCTGGCGGTGGACGCGCTCATCGGCGTCAACATGACCATCTCCGCCACGCTGCTGATGGTGGCCATGTACCTGCCGTCACCGCTGGCGTTCTCGTCGTTTCCATCCGTGCTGCTGGTCACGACGCTGTTCCGGCTGGGCATCTCCATCGCCACCACGCGACTCATCCTGCTGCAAGGCGACGCCGGCCACATCATCGAGACCTTCGGCAACTTCGTGGTCGGCGGCAACCTGATCGTCGGCCTGGTGGTGTTCCTGATCCTGACCATCGTGCAGTTCGTGGTCATCACCAAGGGCGCCGAGCGCGTGGCCGAAGTCGCGGCGCGCTTCTCGCTGGACGCCATGCCCGGCAAGCAGATGTCGATCGACGCCGACCTGCGCGCGGGCACCATCGACATGGACCAGGCCCGCCAGCGCCGTTCCGTGGTCGAGAAGGAAAGCCAGCTCTACGGCGCCATGGACGGCGCGATGAAGTTCGTGAAGGGCGACGCCATCGCCGGCCTCATCATCGTGGCCGTCAACCTGCTGGGCGGTATTCTCATCGGCACGCTGCAACGCGGCATGACGGCCGGCAACGCGGTGCAGGTGTATTCGATCCTGACCATCGGCGACGGCCTGATCGCGCAGATCCCCGCGCTGTTCATCGCCATCTGCGCCGGCATCATCGTGACGCGCGTGCAGACCGGCGACGGACCGTCCAACGTCGGTCGGGACATCGGCTCCCAGGTGCTGGCGCAACCGCGCGCGCTGGTCATCGCCGCCGCCATCGCCCTGGGCATGGGTCTGATCCCCGGCATGCCGACCCTGGTTTTCGCGATACTGGCGCTGGCGGTGGGGACGGTGGGCCTGGTGCTGCTGCGCTCCACCCGCAAGGTGGTGGACGAGAAGACCGGCGTGATCACCGAGATCTCGTCCCTGGCCCCGGACGGCCAGAAGCCCGAAAAGCCCAAGACGGACGGCAGCGCCGAGTTTGCGCCCTCGGTGCCGCTCATGCTGGACGTGGCGGCCGGATTGCAGCGCAGCTTCAACGCGGAGACGCTCAACGCCGAGCTCATGAAGATCCGCCGGGCGCTGTACTTCGACCTGGGCGTGCCCTTCCCCGGCATCCAGCTGCGCTTCAACGAGACCCTGCCGGACGAGCACTACACCATCCTGCTGTCGGAGGTGCCCGTGTCGCAGGGCAGGCTGCGGCCCGGCCATGTACTGGCCCGCGACACCGAGGCGCACCTGCACGCGCTGCAGGTGCCGTTCGAGACCGACAAGAAATTCCTGCCCGACCTTTCCACCCTGTGGGTCAGCGACACCCTGGCGGACACGCTGCGGGAAGCGGGCGTGCCCACGCTGGACAGCAACCAGATCCTGGCCTGGCACCTGGCCTTCATGCTGAAGAAATACTCGTCGGATTTCATCGGCATCCAGGAAACGCGTTTCCTGCTGACCGCGATGGAAGAGCGCTTTCCGGAACTGGTCAAGGAAGCCGGCCGCATCATGCCGGTGCAGAAGATCGCCGAAATCCTGCAGCGCCTGGTGTCGGAAGACATCTCGGTGCGCAACCTGCGCGGCGTGCTGGAAGCGTTGATCGAATGGGGCCAGAAGGAAAAGGATTCCGTGCTGCTGGCCGAGTATGTGCGCATCGCGCTCAAGCGCCACATCAGCCACAAGCATTCGAGCGGGCAGAACATCCTGCCGGCCTACCTGCTGGCGCCCAATGTCGAGGAAACCCTGCGCGGCGCCATCCGCCAGACCTCGGCCGGCAGCTATCTGGCGCTGGACCCCGCCGCCGGCAAGGTGCTGCTGGAGAATATCAAGCGCACCGTGGGCGACCTGGGCAACGCGGTGCAGAAGCCGGTGCTGCTCACATCCATGGATATCCGGCGCTACCTGCGCAAGATGATCGAGCAGGACCTGTATGAGCTGCCCGTGCTCAGCTATCAGGAGCTGACCCAGGAGATCAATGTGCAGCCGCTGGCGCGGGTGGATCTGTGAACGCCGACGGCCTGGAGCTGCGCGTCCTGTCGGGCCTGCACCGCCGCGCCAGCGCGCCGATCCGGACTGCGACATCGTGCTGGCCGACGATGGCATCGCCGCGCGCGCCGCGCGGATCCACCACGACGCGACGGGCTGGACCCTGACGCCGGAGGACGGCGGCGCCCCAGAACGGCGCCAGCCGGGCGAACCCGCCCGGCTGGGCCCGGTATGGCTGACCCTGGCCGCCACGGACGCGCCTTGGATCGAGCCCCCCTCGGAGGATGAGGCGACGGTCGAAGACGAGGCCCTCCTCGATCCGGCCGGCGACGCGACGGACGCCTCCGACGCATCCGCCGGCGCCGCGTCCGGCCTCGCCGCGCAGGCGGCCGACCCGGAACCCGTCCTGCCGCCCCGGCCCGCGCGCAGGAGCCGCGAGGCGCTGTATGTCTACGCGGGCATGGTCGTGATGCTGCTGCTCTGCGTGTCCGGCATCGTCTACATCATCCAGCCCCAGCCGACCGCCCTGGCGGCCGCCGACCCGATGCGCCAGGCCATCGAGGAATCGCTGCCCGCCATCCGGCGGGTGCTTGAGCAGCAGGGCCTGGCCGAGCGCCTGACAATCGGGCGGCGTCCGGACCATTCCATCATCATCACGGGCTGGCTGCACGACGCGGCCGAGCAGGAACAGGTGGCCACGGCCATGGCCCGGGTCTGGCCCATGCCGGCGCTGCGGCTGAGCAATGAAGCCGACCTGCGCGCCACCGCCCTCAGTGTGCTGCAGGCCTACCCGATCCGTTACGACGCGCGCTACCAGGGTGACGGCGTGCTCGCCATCCAGGGCATCGCGCCGGACGCCGAGCAGCGCGCCCGCACCGGCGACATGCTGCGCGCGGCGCTGCCGGGCGTCAGGCTGGACCTGGGCGCGGTGCTGCTGGCCGACGAAGTCAGCCAGCGGCTGGCGGCCGCCGCCGCGCAGGCCGGCCTGCCCGAGCCGCAGGGGACATGGAACGGCGCGCGGCTGGAGATCACGCCGCCGGACGAGCCCGAGCAGGCCCGCCGCCTGGCGCGCGTGATCGAGGAATTCAACCCGACCCACCTGCGGGTCGCGACGCTGCTGCCCGCGACGCCCGCGGCCGCGCCGCGCCGCGCCGTCGCCACCACGGTGCCATTCGCGATACGCAGCGTCATGGGCGGCGCGCAACCCTTCGTTGTCCTGGGCGACGGCACCAAGCTGGTTCCCGGCGGCACCTACAGGCAGTACCGCCTGGTCTCGATCGACAACGGCAAGGTCACGTTCGACGGCCCCACCTACGCCGTCGTCAGCCGCTGACGCGCGCTCACTGATTCAAGAGACAGCCCATGGCCACTCCCGCGCTACGCATCACCGATCTGGAAGAACGGCTGGCCGGGCCGCAAGGGCCCGCTCTGCAGCTGACGCTGATCAAGACGCTGAAAGAAATCGAAGCGCTGTATCGGAAGCAGGCCGCCGGCGGCCCCGACCGCGCGGACTTCGTGTTGTGCGAGGCGGCCGCGACAGCCGCCGCCTGCGCGATCGCGGTGCTTGCCCGTTATCCGACAAGCGCCGATGTTCCCCCCGCGAAGACGCTTCTGCATTGAATCGCGGTTTTTCCCACCATGTCTCGACAAAGGACACAGCATGGCATCGACCAACTCCGTCAGCTACGGCTACATCAACGATACGATATCCACGGGCATCTCCGCCTTTGAATCCAAGCTGCGATCGACCATGGCATCCATGGCCGACAACACCGACGGCGCGCTCACGTCCGCTCAGATGCTGCAGATGCAGCAGCAGGTCCAGCAATGGACCATCATGGTGGAAATCCAGAGCACCATCACCAAGCAGCTGGCGGACTCTCTCAAGTCCGTGGTGCAGAAATCGGGCTGAAACCCACGCGGCGCGTCCCGGCAACGGGCGCCGCGTCGCGCGCGACCGCCAGAGTTGGAGTTGGATTTCGTGTGGGGGTATTGACGGGAAAGCACGCTAGGCAGGATTTCTCGAGGCGTCGGCCAGCAGCGCGAGCAGCAGCCGCCCCTGGCGCATGCCCGCATCCTGTGTCGCCCCAGGCGCGTCCGCGTCGGAGGGCAACGCGCGCGCCAGTTCCCCCAGGCGCTCGCGGGCGTCCGCGTCCAACCTGCCGGTCAACGCGCCAGCCAGGCGTCGCAGCGAAGTGTCCTGGGACGATGGCATGGCCAGCGTCTTCTCGATGAGCGCCGCATGCTGATCCCTCGCCCGGCGCTGCACCTGGCTCGACGCGCCATCCCAGATGCCGACCCGTTCCGCATCGCCGGCGGGCACCAGCCTGCGCAAGGGAATCTCGTCCAGCACCGCCGCCAGGCCCCGGGCGACCGACCCGGGGGTCTCCCGCGCCAACGCGCCCGCCAGCGCCAGCTCGCAGCTTCTCAACAGCGCTTCCTCGGCAACCAGATTGCCCAGCTCCCGCTCCCGGCCCAGGCGCGCGCCGTCCGTGCCGCGCCCGCGCATGTGATAGAAGTCCGCGTTGCCGCCGTCGAAGCGCCGCAAGGCCTGCAGCGTCGGCCCGTCCACGTTGCGCAGGTATGCCCGCGCGCCATCCTGGAGACGCGCCCTGGCGAGATCCGGGTCGCCGTGGCGACGCACCGCCTGGTCCAGCCGGTGGAGCCTGGCGGGAATGCGCTTCACGATGTCGTCATGCGTGCTTTTTTCCGCTTCGCGCAGCAGGTTCGCAAGGGCCTGGTCCAGCACGCGGTCGCGGCGGCGGGGAGGCTGGCTGTCGCCACGCCCCGGCAACAGGCTTGCCAGGCTCGCGGCCGCCCGATGGAAGAGGCGCGGAATCACCCGCGCGCGCGGCGGCGGCGGCAGGCGTATTCCCGGGAGCGGCCTGGGTTCCTCCCGGGCCAAGGTTGCCACACGGACGCCGCCGGACCGAGCAATCCCGCCCATCATCCGCTCCCGCGCTATTGGTCGCTGGCGGCGCGCGCCCATAACGGCTGGGTCGACGCCAGCGCCGACTCCAGCGCCTGCAGCATCGCCGTCGATCGATCGCGCCACTGCTGCGTGCCGCCCTGAACGCTCTCGTCCGGCAGGCTCGTCGTGTCGATCATGGTCCTGAACGCCTCCGATTTCGACAACACGCCGGAGTCGAGCAAATTGTGGCGCAGGTCACGCTGCTCCCTGCGGCTCATATCCTTGACGGCAAGGGTCAGGAAATCCGCATCGCTGATGTCGCCGATCTTCTTGCCCATCGCGTCGTTCAGCTTGTCCAGCGTGCCGTTCAGGAGCAGCTGCCTGGACAAGTATGTCTTGTCTTCCGTCCGGCCGCACAGCTCTTGCAACGGCTCCTTGAACAGCGTCTTCGCCAGCGCGCCGTTGACGTTCGCCTGCAAGTGCCGGGTCAGCGTCGTCATGAGCCCGTCAGCCAGCGCCGGACTACGTTCCCGCAAGGCGCCCGCCAGCATGGGGTTTTGCATCATGCCGTTGCCCAGCTCCGCGAAGACGTCGCCCAGCCCGTGCTTGGGGTTGCCCAGCTCCTGGACGTGCCGCTTCAGGACCTGGTCGAGTATCTGAATCTCGTCGCGTCCCGTCTTGCTGGACAGGGCCGAGGCGTGCTTGAGCACGGCGGCCGCCTGCTCCGCCACCTCGCCCACGCCGCGATCCTGGTCGCCGGGCCGGGTCATCAGCGCCAGCAGATTTCCGACGTCGCGGCTGAGCGCCTTGGTCTGCCGGCAGACCTGGCTTTCAGCCCGCGCCTGCGGCGACCGCGCGACGTCCCGCAGCGGGGACAGCTTGGCCTGTATCCACTTCCTGAAACCGCCTTCGATGCGCGGAGCCGGATCCTGCGCGCGGGAGAGGTACAGCGAGCCAATATTGCCCAATGGCGCATCGCCAGTCTTGTGCAATGTGTTGGATAGGGTTTTCGAAAGAATGGCGGAATCGATACGCACGGGAGCGCTCCAATGAAAGTTCGCCATGCCCGCCCGGCCAAGAAGCCGGAAGAGCATGGCGTGGTCGTTCAGGAAAGGGATTCATGCGGAGCCGTCGCGCCGCACCCTCGGGCCGGCGCGACGGCCATCAGGAAACGCGCGTCGTTCCCCGCCGGATGGTCGAAGCGACCGGCGCCCCCGGTTACTCGCGCGTCGCGGATTCACTTTCCGGCTAGGACCCGGATGAGGCTTTCGACATCGGCGTCTCGGGACTGTCGACCACGCGCTTCTTGGCGCGCCCCTTCAGCTGGGAAGGACTGAGTCCCTCGGTGCCCTTGATCTCGTCCATCAGCCCCCCATGCAGGCCGCCGAGCTTCTTCTGCTCCGGCGTGAGCGCCTTGTCCTTGGCCGCGTCCACCTTCGCCTTGTCCTTCTCGACGATCTTCTTGACGATCTCGTCCGTCTGCTCGCGCGATCTCAGCTGGGGATTGCGGATGGCGTCCAGCAGGGCGTCCTGATGGCTGGGTTTCGCGCCCGCCTCATCCGGCGGCGTGGCCTTGCGCAGCTGCGGATTGCGGATGGCATCAGCCAACACATCGCTGTGGCTTCTTTCGGTGGACGCCTGGTCCGGCCCGGAGAATGGCTCCGGTTTCGGCGCCGGCGACTTCGCGACGGGCGGCGGCGGAGGCGGAGGCGGCGGCGGAATCAGTCCTTGCGGCGGATTCGACCCACCGTCGTCGCCCACCGTGGCCGCGCCCGGCGCCTGTGCGGACACCGGCGTGGGGATGGGTATCTGTGTGGACGAGGCCGTGGACGCCGATGCCGTCGCCGATGCCGATGACGCCTCGGTCGCCTGCGCGGGGACAGGACTGTCCCCCGTGGTCCCGGCTTCGACCGGGGCGAGCATGCTCTTGAGCAGCTCGACCAGGGCGCGGGCATTGTCGGGCGGCTGGCCAACCGAAACAGGATAGGCCTGCTCCAGGTCCCGCAGGCCGTCCCGCATCGCCTCCAGATCCTTCGCATTGACCTTCGCCAGCGCGTTCTGCAACGGCCCGCGCCATTTTCCATCGACGTCGCCAGCCGGCATCCTGTCCGTCATGCGACGCAACGTCTTGTCCACGCTGGCGACGCTGGCGCCGTCGGCCATGGACGCCGTCAACTTGCCGAACAAGTGGCCGCAACGCTTCTGGGCGCGCAGCGCCTCGCCTTTCGCCCGCATATCCGCGCGCTGTTGCGACGTGCTGAACAGCACATCCTTCAGCGCGCCCAGGCGTATCCGGATCTTGTCGAGGAAGTCCGCGCGCCGGGACGGCGCGGTGCCGCCGACGGCGGCGAACTTCAGGTTCCCCAGCGTGCCCATCTCGCCGTGGGAATCCAGCTTCATGTCATGCCGGCGCAACAGCGACGCCGCGTGCAGGGTGGAAATTCCAGTCATTGCTTGATCTCCTTGCGATGTTCAGGCACGCATGGTGAAAGGAAGCGGCTCCGCCGGCCCCGCCGGCGGGATCGACTCGTCCGACATCGCCGCGCCGGCGATCTTGGACTTCCATTGCATGGCGGCGGCCACCAGCGTTTCAATGGCTTCCGACAGGTAGCCCACGTCGGCCACCACCAGCTCGACGCGACGGGTCAGCAGGATCTCGCCCGTTGCGTCGTCCAGCCCCAGCGAGCCGCCGCCCGTGTCGTGGCAGAAAAGATTCGCCTCCAGCATGTCGCCATAAAGCGCGAGGCGCTCGTCGTCGTCATAGGGGTCCTCGCCCACGATGACATAGAGATGCAGCGCGTCCTCGGAGGACGCATGCTCGAGGTTCAGGATCACGTCGTTCTCGAACTGCAGCGCCAGCGTGCCCGCTTCGCTCAGGCTCAAGGGAATCCCGGCGCGGTCGCCGAGCAGGGAAACTAGGGTGTGCACGTCCATGCGGCGTCACTCCGGTTGGGTTGTGAATGGCGATAGGCGCCGGTAGCCCCGCCAGGGTTCGCCCTGGCGGGGCTATCCGCTACTTCACGCGAACCGACGTCGCGCTGACGCTGGCGCGGGGAGCCACGCCGGGCGTCTTGATTCTGGAGGCGGCCGCCTTTTCCTGTTCCTTCAGGGCCGCCTCGGCGATCTGCTTCACGATGTCCGCGACCCGTGACTTCCGGCTGGGAACCGGTTTCGGCAGCACGGTTTCCGCGCCAGACGGCTTGGCCTCGGCGGATTTGACGGTCGACGCGGAAGCGTGACCGGCCGGACGCGGGGGGATCGCTGGCGAGGGGCCCGCCGGCTTCATGTGCGGCGTGGCAACAAAACCAGGCGGACGCGGCGGAATCGGCGGCGTCACGGCGGATTCGGACAGGCTCAGCGGGGACGGCTTCGACGGCGTCAGGGGCGAGCCGGAATCCGTCACGGTGAGCTTGACCCCGGGCACCTCATGCGCCTTGCCATCGGCGACCGTATTGGTCACGGCGGCGGTGGCATCGGCCTGGCCGGCGCTCCTGGCGCCGCCCGCGTTCATCAGCGTGCGCGCGATATGATCCAGGATCATCATGCTGGCATGAGAGAGCGCAACGCCGCCCGGCTCCACGTCCGCGTTCCTCATCACCAGCACCCCATCCAGAATGTCCTGCCGGTCCTGATCGGTGACCAGGTCCAGCGTCTTCTCCAGCATCTTCCCCCAGGCCTGCTTCGCGCCCTGGTCCTGTGGCACCGACGCGCCCATGCGGGCCAAGGTCTTTGCCACGCTGGCGACATTCCTGGGCTCGGTCAGGTCCGCGGTGAGCTTGCCGTAGAGATGGCCGCAGCGCTTCATCGCGCGCAGTTCCTGCCCCTGATCGCGAATCTGGGCGCGCTGGGAGGACGAACTGAACAACACCATCTTGAGCGCCTTCAGGCCCGTGCCGAGCCGCCCGAACAGTCCCTCGGGGCGTCGCGCCATGGTGCCCCCAGTCAGCTTGAACTTCAGGTTCCCCAGCGTGCCCATCGACGTCGCGGCGTAGTCCTGCTTGTCATTGCGCGCCACCTGCTTGGCGGCGTTAAGGGTCGATATGATCGTCATGTTTTCGTCTCTGTAGTAGGCTCAGTCGCGCGTCTGAACCATGTTTTCCGACAGGGGGCAGGCCCAGCCCGGCGCCGCGCACCGGACCAAGGCGGCCGTGGCGGTCTTCCGGTGCGCAGCTGTCGTATACGCATTTCCTGAGTGACCGAGCGGGCGCGGACGGTTCCCGCTGACGCGTCGCGCGCGACGCGCATTTCCGGAACGGCGGACGGCTCATCCTCTCCGCTCCCGCCGCTTCCGCTCAGGCCAGGGCGTCGGATTCGCTGTACGCTTCCTCGCCTTCGTCCTGCAGCGGCGCATCCAGGATGTCGCGCCATTGCGCGGCGGTTTCGGCCATGGCTTCCGTGGCGTTGGCCAGATGGTCCAGGTCCGCCACGGCCAGGTCGATCTCGCGCGTCAGCAGCAGTTCGCCGCTCTCGTCGTCCAGCGCCAGGGTGCCGCCGGAGATGCCCCCCGCGGCCATGTTGGCTTCCAGCAGGGTGCCGTACAGCGTCAGGCGGATATCGTCGTCCAGCGGATCCTCGCCGATCACCGCATAGAGCTGAAGCACGTTCAGTTCATCGTCGTACTCCATCGTGACTTCCACGTCGTTCTCGAACATGAGCGTCAGGATTCCGTCTTCATCCAGGGCCAGCGGCGTTCCGGTACGATCGCCGAGCTGGGAAACAAGGGTATGCACATCCATGGAGCAGCTCCGTAAGAAAGGAAAGGGCTCGTCGGCAAGGTCCGCGCGCCTGGGCGGCGCGAGCCGTTGAGGAAATACCGCCCGCTGTGTAACCCGGGCGGCATTCCGGTTCCTTCGCCCCGTGCAACGGCATCGGGAACTCCGGCCCGCGCGGTGCGACACAAGGCGCTGAGACTCCGAACAGGCCAGCCGATGATCCACGCCTTCCCTTGCCCGCCCAGGGCCGCGACGCCGCCCGCCGACGCGAAAACGCCGTCCACGCCGACGCCCGGCGCCACGCTCGGCCTGGAAATGGAAATGGTCGTCGCGCGCCGCGGCTCCGGCCTGAGCCATCCCGTCGTCCGGTACTTCGACACGCTGGCCGGCCTGAAGCGCGGTCGGGACGCAACGGCGCGCCTCGCGGAACAGGGCGGGCGCGACATCGCGGTGCTCGGCGAGCACGGCGTCAGCGGCGTGGACAATGGCTTCAACCTGCTGGAGACCTCGTTCGCGCCAGTCGCGGGCCAGGCTGGCGGCCTGGACCGGCTGGCCCGCCAGGTATGGCTGGAACTGGCCGACGCCCGGGCCGCGCTGGCCGCCGAGGACGCCGTGCTGCTCAACGCATCGGAGCATCCTGCCTGCACGCTGGATGCAGAGTGGTATCGCCGGGTGCGCGCGCCCCGCCCCATCTACGACGAGCTGGTGGACCATCGCGGCTGGCTGCACCGCGTGGGCATCGACGCCAAGGCGCAGAACAGCCCCTGCACCTCCGTGCCGGCGGCGCTGGCCTGCCGCGCCCTGAACGTGACCCTGGGCCTGGCGCCGGCGGCCATCGCGCTGTTCGCCAACAGCCCGCTGCAGGCCGGCCGCGAAACCGGCCTGAAGGAAAACCGCCTGACCATGTGGGATCGCATGTTCCGCCACGCGCGCTACGCCGGCGATCATTACCTGCAGCAGCTGCCGCCCCAACCGTTCGAGGACCTGGGAGACCATTTCCGCTGGATGTTCGGCCCCGCCACGGCCAGCCGCGCGCTGCCGGCCGCGCCCTCGCAGGACTACAAGCGCGCCGCGCCGCTCTATCTGCGCGGCGCGCCCTGCCTGGCCCGCTTTCTCGCGGCGCCGCGCTGGTCCGCCCGCGACGGCGCGACCGGCCGGGAATCATCGCTGGTTCCCCAGGCCGCGCATTTCATCTATTCGCAGTTCGCCCATTTCCTGGACGCGCGCTGGCGCTACCGGCTCGACGCGCCGCTGGACCTGCACGAGCTGCGCGAGATGTGGGACCGGCCGGGCGGCCTGGAAATCCTGTTCGAGCGCCTGGGCGCGCAGGGCTACATCGAAGGCCGCGCGCCCGGCGCGGTGTTTCCGGACCGCCAGCTGGCCGATGAAGCCGGCGCCGATATCGCGCGCAGCGCGCCGCTGGCGCCCTCGGCGCTGCAGCTGGGCCTGCTGCGCAACCTGGCCCAGGCCGAAGCGCTGATGCGCGACTGGGGCTGGCACCGATTGCGCGCCTTGCGCCAGGCAGCCATCCGCGATGCGCTGGCCGACGATGCCGTCCATGCCCTGGCGCGGGACGTGGTCCAGGTCGCCCACGACGGACTGGAACCCGGGGACCGGCCCTGGCTGGCCTATGCGAGCCACTGCGTGGCCACGCGCAGCACCGGCGCCGACCGCATGCTGCGCCTGTGGCGCTCCGGCGGCGACAGCGCCGCCCGCCTCGGCCTGCTGGCGCGCTGGCGCGCCCTGGACATCCCCTCCTGACCAAGGGCCGCGGGATCGGCCGGACCGCAGGACCGGCCGGCGCTCAGCGCGTCTCGTAGACCTCGTCCGCCGCCAGCAGCATGTCCACCGTGGGCTCGAAGCCGATGAGACGGGCCGTTTCCAGATTCAGCGCGATCTTGGCGGGGTCCACCCATACCTGGGTCAATTGGCGCGGCCTGGCGCCGTTGAAGATGCGGGCCATGGTCTCCGCATGAAAGCGCCCCACGTAGGAGTAATCCGCCTGCGCCAGGCTCATCAACAGGCCGGCGCGCACTTCCTCGGAGCCCAGCATCGAGAAGCTCGGGATCTTCGCCGCGCGCAGGATCTGCCCCAGCTGGGCGGCGGCGGCCGGGGTCAACCCCCGGCTCACGGTGACGTACACGGCGTCCACGCGTCCCTCCAGTTCCTGGTAGCAATGCAGGACGTTGGCGGTGGCCTCGCGCGCGCTGACGCCGCTGGAGCGCGCGTCGCAGGCGCGCACGGAAAAGCCCTTCTCCATCGCGATCTGCCGCACCGCGTCGACCGCCGCATAGCTGCGCCCCGAGGGGCTGTCCTCGTAGACCAGGCCCAGCTTGCGAAAGCCCACGATCTCGTGGAACAGCCGCAGCTGCCGCTGATAGCGCTCCGGCTGGACGCGCGCGTGCATGTTCTCCAGCCCGCTGTCCTGTGCGCTGGCGACGATGCGCGCGCCGACCGCGTCGCTGGTGGACGCGACGATGGTGGGCACCGGCGCGCCCAGCGCGGTCATGTCCTGCCCGGCCCAGGTGCCCATGGCGATGACCAGGTCGATGTCCTGACCCTGGACCAGACGCACGCCCACCTGCTGCCTGACGGCCGGACGCGAGGCCTCGTCGAAGTTGGCCGGCTTCCAATAGGCGTCGCCGACGAACTCAATGGTCTGGCTGCGCGCGTTGCGCGCCAGGAACTGCCATAGCTCGCGGCCGCCCAGGTTCTGCGGGATCGCCGGCAGGCTGATCCAGCCCAGCTCTTGCAGCCCCGCGGCGATCGCCCTCAGGATCCGCGGGTAGTCGTCGTAGTCGCCGCTTTCGTAGTAGCCGATGCGCCACTTCGCGCCGTTCGCCTTGGCCACCGGCGCGGTCGGAAAGAAAGCGGTCTGGGGCGGCCCCGCCTGATCGCGCGGCCCATCCTGGGGCCAGGCGGAATGAGGCAGGCAGAGCAAGGCGGCAAGCAGGAAGCGCAGGATCATGTTCGGTCCGGGAAAAAGGGCTGGGCCCTCTGAGTCACCCCCGATCCGCCCCGGTTCCCTGTCGCGCCGCCACGCGGACGGAACCCGGATTCGTCAAGCCGTCACTCAATTTCACACGAGCGAACCAACGATACGGACAGACGACGCCATGCCCCACGCCACGCATTTACTCTCTCCTCCCCCGACAGCGCGCGCGGCCCGGCCATGCTGAGGCGCGCTCGATACCTGCTGCGCCGCCTGTGGCGCAAGACGCGCGCCCGCCCGGCGCTGCCAATGACGCTGGGCTGCCTGGCCATGCTGCTGCTGGCGCAGGCGCTGATCGGCGTGCTCAGCCTGTCGGCCCTGAACCGGCAGATCACCGACATGACCGCCGACCGCCTGGAAGTGGCCGCGCGCCAGATCGGCGGACGCATCGAGAACGGGATGCGCCTGGGAAAGCCGCTGGGCCAGTACTTCGGGCTGGCCCGGCATCTGCACGACAGCGTCCAGGCGACCGCGCACCTGGGCGGCGCGGCCGTCCATTTATTGGATGGCCGCGAGCTGGCCGCCGAAAAACGCGCCGTTCCTGGCGTGCAGCAACTGCTGCGCGCCCTGGGCGCGCCCGCCACCGGCGTGCTGCCCAAGGGCATGACGCGGCGCGCCGGCGGCGCGCTGGCGCTGCGCCTGCCCGGCAGCGTGACGCTGGCGACGCCGCTGCGCGACGCGGCCGGCGTCACGCAAGGCGCCGTGATCCTGTCCACGCAGCGCAATACCGAAGCGTCGCGCGCGCTGGTCAAGGACAATCTGCGCATGCTGGTGCTGGTGACGCTCGTCGCCGCCCTGGGCCTGGCCGTGGCCTCCCGCCGCATCTTCGCCCCTCCGGGGCCGGTGCGCGGACGGCGCGGCCGTTTCGCCGCGCCCTTGCTGGCCCTGATGATCGCCCAGGGCGTGTACGCCGGGTACACCGTCCATACCTTTCGCGACGCCTGGCTGGACGTGACCCGAGGCAATGCCCAGGACTTGGCCGAGGGCCTGCAGCGCGACCTGAACCGGGTGCTGGCCTACGGCGTGGAGACCGGCAGGCTGCGCGGCGTCGAGGCGCCGTTCGACCGGCTGATCGCGACCTTCCCCACCATCGCCAGCGTCGAGCTGGCCGATGCGGACGGCCAGGCGCTGGCGCGCGGCGGCGCGCCGGACGCGGGCGCGGGCGCGCCAGCGCAGGCCAGCGAACTGACCATCACGCTGCCGCTGGGCGCGGCCAGCGCGCCGCCCCAGTCGCGCGGCAGCCTGATCATCCAGCTATCCCAGGCGGTGATTGCCTCCAGCGTGCTGGCGCGCGCCCTGGACGCGGCTACGGTGATCGCCGTGGCCATGGTCGCCGCCATCGAAATGCTGCTGCTCCTGTCGCTGCTGGCCGGACGCGGCCCCACGGTTGGCGCCATCATGCAGGACGGCCGCGACGTGGGCCGCGCGACGCGGCCCGTCATGTTCGGCTTCCTGTTCGCCTGGGCGCTGCCGCTGGGATTCCTGCCCCTGTTCGCCCGCTCGCTGCCGGCCGATGGCCTGTCGCTGCCTCCCAACATCATGATCGCGCTGCCCATCTCCGCCGAGATGGCCTGCGGCCTGGTCGCCGCGCTGTGCGCGGGCCGCCTGAGCGACCTGAAGAGCTGGCGCGTGCCGGTATTGATCGGATTGGCGCTGAGCTGCGCGGGCATGCTCGCCTGCCTGGCCGCCGCGACCTTGCCGCAGTTCATCCTGGCTCGCGGCCTGGTCGGCCTGGGATACGGCTTGACCTGGATGGGCTTGCAGGGCCTGGTGGTGTCGCGCAGCCCGGCGGACTGTCGAGGGCGCAACATGACGGGGTTGATCGCCGGGCTGTTCGCGGGGCATCTCTCCGGCGCCGCCGTCGGCGCGATGCTGATGGAGCAGCTGGGTCCGCATGCCGTGTTCGTCGCGGGAGCGGTCGCGCTGCTCCCGCCGCTGGCCGGCGTACTGCTGCTCCTGCGCCCGTACAACGGCGGCGCCCATCCCTCCCCCACGCTGGGGGCCAGCATGATCGCCACGACCGCGCGCGAACACCTGCGCAGGACCGCTAGCCTGCTGGGCAGCCGGGATTTCGCCCTGCTGCTGATCGCCAGCGTGACGCCGTTCGCGATGTCCCAGGTCGGCCTGCTTTCCTACGCGCTGCCGCTGTACCTGGAAGCGGAGGGCGTGGCCGCGTCGAGCATCGGCCGGGTGCTGATGGTGTACGGCCTGGGCGTGATCTACCTGGGCCCGCTCATGGGCCAGTTGGTGGACCGGACCCGCGCCAAGAAGCGCTGGATCGTCCTGGGCGGCCTGATCGGCAGCGCCGGCATGCTGGGTCTGTACTTCAACAGCGGCCTGATCGCCGCGACGGTCGCCGTGCTGACGCTGGCCCTGGCCAGCTGCTGCCTGGGCGCGTCCCAGGCGCCCTACATGCTGGCCCTGCCGCAAGTGCAGGGCTATGGAACGGCCGGCGCGCTGGGCCTGATGCGCGCGTCGGACAAGCTGGGCCAGATGGCCGGCCCGCTGATCGTGGGCGCCGCGACCAGCACCCTGGGGCTGCATGGCGCGCTGGCGCTGCTGGGCGCGATCTATCTCGTGCTCACGGTGCTGTTCCACTGCTGCGCCCGCTGCGGCGCCAGGCGCCGCGACGAGCAGCCGTCCCCTCAACTTCACAGGAGCCACTCATGAGTGAACAGGCTTATACCGAACTGCTGAGCGCATTCTGCGAGCACGTGCAGGCGGCGAACAGCGCCGACATCCTCGAGCACGGCAATCTGCACATCGGCGAAGTCGCCTTCACCCTGGTCCATGACGACAGCCTGGGCCGGGACGACATCCTCATCTATTGCGACTTCGGCCCGCTGCCGCAGGACGATCCGGCTGGGGAATACCTGGACCTGCTGCACACCAACCTGCAGCTCTACAGCGGATCGATCGGCAGCAGCTTCGCCGTCAATCCGGAGTCCGGCAACGTCCTGCTGCTGGCCTATCAACGCCTGGCCGACGCGACGCCGGAACGGCTCGCGTCCCACCTTTGCATCCTGGCCGAGCTGGCGCTGATGTGGCGCCGTGGAGAAACCGTGCTGACGCGACTGGCGGCCACCAGGCCCGATCCGCTGACGGATCCGCGCATGCACTCCTGATCCGGAAACGTCATGGGAGGTACATCATGGTCAGTATTACTGGTGGAATCAACTGGATAAAGCAACAGGCACGAGACCCTCACAGATATGCGGTGCGCGCCAAGGAAGTCATGGGCGCGGCCTGTTCTGGCGCGGTCTTCGGCGCCGTGAGCAAGGCGGTCAAGGACTACGTCGGCTCACCGCAGGCCCAGCGCGACGCGCTGAGCCACGCGGTGTACTCCACGGCGGCCATCGGCGGAGCCGCGGCCCTCATCGTCGGCGGCATGGCGGGCTACCGGATCGTGGAAAAGTATGCCGGCGCGGAAACCGCCGAAAAATGGAAGGCCGCGGGCGCGGCCGGCGGGGCGCTGCTGTTTGGCGCCGGCTCCGCGCTTGCCGCGATGCCATTCCTCAAGCTCTCGACCGCTTCGGCGGAGCAGCTGGCCCAGCGGCTGGCGCCGTATCTGTCGAACGTGGCGGGCGCGGTGTCATCGAAAGTCGTGCAGTCCTTCATCGCCAATCTGCACAGTCGCGAGGCCACGCAATGGCAGCCGGCAGGCAACCGGCAGCAGATCACGGCGGACGTCATGCAGATCGTCCGCTGCCTTTGCGACAGCCTGCCCAGGATGTCGCTGCTGTCCATTCCCGCGCTGACGGCGAGCTATGCGGCCGCCATCGGCTCGCACACGGGCCTGGGCGCCGCGGGCAGTCTGCTCGGCCATGTCTATGACTGGGCGCGCGGCACGGACCGTTATCAGAACCTCACCCACGACCATGGCTACGCCCATGAGAACCGCCACATCGTGCCCGAACCCTGCGCACAGCTGGGCATGAAGGTTGCCCTGGGCCTGGCCGTCGCCTGGGCCGCGTCCAGCATCGCCCCTGGAATCATCGATGCGACGAACGCATCGACCGAAATGAAGCTGGTGACCTTCGCCCTGGTGGGCTGCGCCGTCAATGCGCTGTTCGCCGATCCCGCTAGACAGCTGATCCGTGTTTCCGCGCCGCCACAGAACCCGGCCGTGGAACAGCCCCACCAGCAGAACGCGGGACACGTGGCGCTGCAGGGAAATCCGCAGCAGAACGATCAGCAACCACCGCCGGACACTCTTGCCGACGACCAGATCGGAGGCCATGACGACGACCCACCAGTGGATCCCGAGAACGGAGTCGAAATGGAGGTGCTCACCAATATCCCGTAACTGGCCTGGCCGATCGGCAGGCATAGATAACAGCGGAACGGCGCAATGCCCACGCGCCATTCCTGAACGCACGCATCTCAAGGAACATGCACGATGACGATTGGAAGAATCCCCAAGGTTGATCCCGGCGCCACGCAGCCGCAAGACCGCAAGCCCTCCCCGCCCACTGGCCGCGCCGGCTTCAAGACGGCCCCGTCCGGCAAGGACCGGGTGCCGCCCAGGCCGCCGCAGCCCGCATCCGGCGCCGCCTTCAAATCGACGGCTGCGCCGCCCAAGCCGACGACCCCGGCGTCCAAGAGCTCGGCCGACGCGGCGCCCAAGCCGGCAGGCAAGCCTGCGCATCCTCAAACGTCATCCCAGGCTCCGGAAGGCAACGCTCAAGGATCCGCGAAGGCATTCTGGCAACAGCAGGCTGGCGCATCTTCCGGGTCAGCAAGACCGGCGCCAAAGCGCGAAAACAATCATCCGCAGCAACCGTCGCGAGCGCCTTCGGCGCAACCCCCGGCGCAAACGACGGGGGGCTGGAAGAAAACGGCCAGTGGTTGGAGCCAGTCCTCCCCGCAATCCAATTCGAACAAACAGCCTGCCCCGCCCCCCTCGCCCGCGGGCAATTCGAGCACCACGACAACACAACCGTCTGGCAGGCCAAGACCGGCCCAACCATCCACCGCTCGGGCGTCGGCCCCCGGCGGTTCTATCCCAAAACCCGCGCCCGCGAACACCGAGCTGTCCCGCTTCGCGCAGGCTCAAGACAAATGGTACCGGGACGGCGAAGTGACCTTGACCAGCGATATCGTCAAAACGGTCACCGCCGATCACGTCCGACTTTTCCCCCGCGACACGAAGGCAGTCGAATTCTTCGACCTCCAGATCACACCGGAAGCGCTGCTGGCGATGCGAGAGCTGCCCATAGAGAGCTTCCAGGCGGCCGAGATCTCTGGCTACATGCAAGGCGACGGATCGGTAGTGCTACCGGAATCACTGCGGGAAATACGTTTGGGCGGCGCTATCCCAGCGATGCAATCGTTTCTGATCGCAGCGGGGAAACTGCCCGAGCTGCGGAGTTTCACGGCATTGGGCTCCGGTATCGACGACACAGGAGCCAGCGCCTTGGCGCAGTCACGCAGCGTGAAGCTGATTGATCTTTCGAACAACCAAGTAAGCGCAAAGGGCGCGCATGAACTGCTGGGCATGCTTACGCTGGAAGGGCTTGATCTGTCCGACAACAGGATCGGCTCGAACGGAAGCGCGCAATTGTCCGCATCCCGAATACCCGAGAAATCACAGATCAGCAGATTGAGAGTCGCCGGCAACCGCGACCTGTCCGAAGCCAGCCTCCACGCGCTGTATCGACTTCCCCTGACTGCGGTCGATATCAGCAGCACGAACATCTCCCGACTGCCGGAGGACAACAACAACCGCTGGAGAGGATTGCAGACGATCTGGTTGCATAACAACAAGCTGCTTCTTCGACAGAGCGATTGGATGCCCATGTTGCAAGGCCTTGCCGCTACCAAGCTGTCGGAGATATGCATCTCGAACGCGGACTTGGGATCCTTGGTGAGCGGCCTCGCCTGGGTTCCGACGCTGCGCACGCTGGACGTATCGTGCACGGCAATGCCGGAAGGCGAACTGAAGCCATTGACACAACGGAACCTGCCGTCCTTCTTGAATCTTTCAGATTGCTCTCTGACGAGCGCGCACATCGACGAACTGACGGAGACTCAAGAACCGGACAACCGGCTCCAGGCCCTCTGGATTACGAACAACCCCAATCTTGACGAGAACGACTATGCCAGGCTGCTGCGCAAGTACCCCAACATGATGCTGGGCATCGGCGGCGACGATCATGCTAACGCCTGTTTTGACAGGCTGCCGGCTGATCTTCAACTCCGTGTATCGCAGCACGAGCTGACACGCGTCTTCCCCCTGATCCCGGAGTAATCGTTCGAGGCACGCCCGACGGGTCTGCAGGCTCGCCATGCCGCGCCTGCAGGCCACGTCGCCAATCCGACTGCAAGGGGTACTCATGGGCATCGCCCTCAACGCCTTTCTCGCCATGCCACCGCAGCACGCCCGTCTCGTCCTCATCGACAACGCCCAGGGCGACCCGGCCATCGCCGGCGCCCGCCAGCCCGGGCTGTTCGTCAGGCTGCTCAGCTGCGTGCCGCTATTGAAGAATTTTCCAGCGCCCAGGCGCTATCGAATGGAGAACGCCCGCGCGACCGGGCTGTTCCTGCATGCCCTGTCCTGCGAATACGGCGCCCAGGCCACATCGGGCATGCTGCGGCGCGTGAGGATAAGCCTGGATGGCGCGCTGACGCCCAGGGTGATCTCGCGAGCCAGGAACGATCTCGAACGGAACCGGCAAGGCCGGCCTCCGGGCGGGGTTCGGGACCAGGAATCACCCGGCTCTCGCGCCACATCATCCACTCTCCCGCATACCCCCAGGCCGCGGCCCGTGAAGGCCCCTGCCGCGCAGAACGGCACGGAGCTGCCCTCGGTTGCGCTGCCCGGCCTGCCGAACCTGGGCAACACCTGCTACGCCAACGCCGCGCTGAAATTCGTGCTGAGCGCGTATGGCCCGCGCGCGGTGCAACGCGCCCCCGACACACCGCAGCTGCCGGCCAGCGCGACCGCCTCGCATCGGGCCATCGCGGACTTCATGGGCGCTCTGGCAACCCGCTCCGATGCGCTGGAGCCGGATCTGCGCCGGCTGTTTTCCGCATTGCAGGACGCTCCCGAATTCGCGCTGTTCCGCAACGCGTCGCCCTATCGGCAACACGACGCGGCGGACTTCGCGGAAGGGCTGATCGCGGCAATGGACCTGGACAACCAGCCCTCGCACCGGCTGCGGCTCTGCAGGATTCCCGGCGCCGGTCTGCCGACCGAGCCTTACGGCCTGCCAACCAGCCTGGTCAATGTCAGGCTGGAACGCCATGACGGCGGCCTGGATCTGCAATCGATCCTGAACAAATCCCTGAGCGACATGCCGGCGCACTCAGGGGAAGCCGGTCCGTCCTGCGCGCACGGCCTGGCGGCACGCAACATCAACGAGTTGCAAGGATTCAACCTGCGCATCGGATTTCCCGTGGGCATGGCCGACTTGGCCGCCACGCGCATCCGCTATGACGGCACGGTCAGCCTGCGCATCATGGATCTGGAGGTGGAGCAGGAATACCTGGTCACGCTGGAGCCCGTCGCCGTGGTGATGCACGCTGGCGTGGCGGGAGCGGACCCGCTCGACGATGCAGCGAACGTCGGCCACTACTGGATGTACCGCAAGACAGCCGCCGGCTGGGAGCGCCACGACGATAGCGTCGTCCGCCCGGTGCGGGAAGTGCCGTCCGGCGAGCGGCCGGTGCTGATCGGCTTTCGCGTCGTGGAGCGGAGCTGGCTGGAACCCATCGCCATCTGAGCCGGCGACGGGAATCCAGGGATGCGCCCCTTCCTTGCGCGAGAATGCGGCAGCGAGCGGGATCAGTCCGTCGCTCGCGGCATCCCGCTAGCGCCTTCCAACAGGCCCATGATCAGTTCGGCGTCCTCTGCCGATTGCTGCGCCAGGCCGGCATGCAGCAACTGACGCGAAGCCGAGGCGGCGTCGGGCGGCAGCGACGCATCCAGCGTGTGCGCGTAATGGCCGGCGCTGCCCAGCACCTTGCCGACGGCGGACGCCATCATCGACCGGGCCGCCTGCATATTGCTGGCATAGGTTTGCGGAAAACCCTGCCGCCGCAGGGCGCGCACGCATGACGCCAGCGACTGGCCGATGCGCGCTTCGTAGCAGGCTCGCAGCGCGTCGCGCATGAAGTAGCCCAGCGGCTGCCCCTGCTCGCCCGTGAGAAAGTTCTCCCCAGTCGCCACGGCAAACTTCCGCTGGCCACAGCGCAGCCGGGTGATCAGCTCCAGCTTGTCCAGTTCCTGTGGGGTCAGGGCCTTGAAGCCGGTCATCGCCGCGCGCGTCACGTCCGGCCCATGGCTGGCCGGGTAGATCCCGGATTGATAGCGCCAGGACAGGTTTTCCACCAGATCCACAAGACGCGCATCGGGCGTGTCCAGCGTCAGACCGGGCAAGCCCAGGTCCGGCGCATCATAGGCAAAGCCACAGGGGGAACGCAGGGCCTGTTCGACGTAAGGGTTGTCGCCGGTGGAACGCGCATCATCCGCCGTGACGCAGGCCATGCTTGCCTGGACCTTGCGGGCCAGCAGCAGGAAGGAGAATGCCTCGGCATGGCCGTAGCCCATGTTCCAGATGACGGTCGACAGCAGCGCCCGGGCCTTGGCGCGCAACGCGTGCGGCAGCGCGTCCAGCGCCCTTTCGGCCACGTCCGGATGCCGGCGCAGATGCCGCAGCCAGGATTCGTTGGAGGAATCGGAATCCGGCATGTGAAAGTCGCGGTACCTGTCCATCGCCTTTTCTATCGCGGCATCCAGCGTCTGCGCGAATGTCAGGTGTTCCGCTTGCGGTCCCCCGACGGCCTGGCGCAATCCGTGGACCACGGCGTCCAGGTTGTCGCCGTCGGCCGGCTGTTCCAGGGCCGCGTACAGCGCATCCATCGCCTCGCGCTGGCTCGCCTCGGGGTCGATCGGCGCCGCCCGGGGCGCGGCGGCCGCCGCTGTCGGGCGCCGGGCCGTCTCGCCTGCCTGCGTCCTGGCGTCCGGGGAAAAGCAGGCCCTGATGGCGTTCCACAGTCCGGCCAGGCCGGAATGGAAGCGACTGGCATATGACCGGCCGACGCCCGATGGCGGCACGACCGCGACCAGACCCGATATCCGTTCCTGGGCCAGCCGCGCGGCCGGCTGGACGGGCTTGCCGGCGGCCAGCGGGCTTCCTGACGGTTTGATGCTGTCGCGGTTGATCGTCATCCGGGTCTCCCTGTGCATGCGTGGATCCGCGTCGGCCGACGCGATGCGCGGACGGGCAGGCGCCGTGAATCAGGCAGGCGCGCGCCCTGCCGGCGGTCCAGATACCGGCGTCCCACGCAGGGATTGAGTGTGCGGCGCGGCCAGGACGGTTCCAGGCGGCCGGGCGGCTAGCCTGCGGGATGCCGCCGCGCCGGCGCTTCGTCGACGTCCTGCCCGTCCTCGTGCAGGACGCGCCCGCCCTTCACGGGCAGCGCCTCGAGCAGCTTGTCCAGCGCCAGGGCGCGCTCGAAGTACCACCCTTGCACCTTGGAAACGCCGTGCGCGGCCACCTCGTTGACGTGCTCCTCGGTCTCCGCGCCTTCCGCGATCACTTCGATATCCAGGGACTTGGCCAGCTCGATGATCTGCATCGCCACCGTGCGCTTGGCGCCTCTTTCGGAGAGCCCTTGCGTGAAGACCTTGTCGAGCTTCAGGTAATCCACCGGAAACGCCCCCAGGTAGGCCAGGCTGGAATAGCCCGTGCCGAAGTCGTCGATCGCGACCTTCACCCCCAAGGCGCGGATGCCGTCTATGGTTTCCCTGGCGTTCTCCTCGAGCAACCCCCGCTCGGTCAGCTCGATGATGATCCATGACGGCGGCAGGCCGGTCTCCTGCAGCAGCCTTTCGGCCAGCGCCCGGCCCGATCCCGACTTGACCTCGTTGGCGGAGATGTTCAACGAGACGTAGAAGCCCCGCACATGCGATTCGATGACCGGCAGGTCCTCGGCCACCAGATCGAACACCAGCGCCGCGATCTCCTCGGACAGGCCGCAACGCTCGGCCGCCGGTATGAAGATGTCCGGCCCCATCGGCTCGGCGCCATAGGGGCGCTTCCATCGCAGCAGCGCCTCCGCGCCTATCCATTGCTTGGTCCGGATATCGACGATGGGCTGGTAGACCAGATGGAACTCCCGGTCCCGTATCGCCCGGCGCAGCAGCTGGGGCATGTCGCGGGCCCATCGCTTGCGCCACAGGATCACGCCGCACAGCATCACGCCGGCGACCCCGCCGGCCGCCGCGACCGCCCATCGCGTGCCCGCGAAGTCGTGCAGGTACGCATCGGGGGGAATGGCCACCACCGCCACGTGCTGGAACCGCGAGGACGGCAGGATCGCCAGCACCGTGCCCGACAGCTCCCCGACCACGGCCTGCCTGGTCGCCGCGCTCTGCAGCCATTCCGGCTTTACATAGCCGATGCCGAAAAAGCGGTTGGTTTCGCCGGGATAGAACAAGCCGATGGTCGCGGACGGCTCGAGCAGCGTCATGGCGTTCACGTAGTCGCCGCGATTCAGGAATATCGTGTAGCCGTTGAAGGAGAGCGCGATGTACCGCAATTCCGGCGCGGCCGGCAGCGCCACGTCCGGCCATACGCGCATGCCCTGCAGCGACACGAAGTCCGGCGGGCCGAGGTCCAGGCCGTCCAGCGTGCGTCCCAATGAAGAACAGACGATGCGCGTTCCGTCAGCATAGGCGATGGCGCGCAGCACCGGGGATTGCAGGACCCGCTTGCCCATTTCAGACTGCGCATAGGCGGCGCAGGGCAGCTTTCCACTCAGCGCGCGCAGGGACTGGCTCAGGTCCTGCAGTTGCGAAGACACGAGGTCCGCGCGTGCGAGCACCGCCGCCGAGAGCGTCCTGGCCTGCGTCTTGGCACGCTCGATGGCGAATTGCGTGGATAGTTCAAGCCCAAAGTAAATCGGCACCGTTGCAGCGAAGACAAGTCCGATAACAAAAACCAGCGTTGTTACAAACTTCCCCATAGACCGCACACCCCGATTAAGTGTTTGACTATGACCGCAAGCTTTCAGATCATTATCAAAGAAATTAAACCATGTAGCCAGAATTCGAATTACTGCTACGCACCATGCCCGTCACGATGACTGAACCCTGTCTGCAGGAAAAAGGCCATGGCGGCAATCGATGATGAGCATTCCTCGCCTCGAAAGCTGCCCTCCATCCGACGCGCCCTGCTCTGGCTGGGCATAGCCTGTACCGTGCCGACCATCCTGGTGGCCTCGGCGGCCGCCTACGAGGACTATCTGCTGCGCAAGGAGCGCGTCTACGAGACGGCCGTCAGCATGGCGCGCACGCTCGTCGCGGAACTGGAGCGCGAGTTGCGCGGCGTCGAATCCGGGCTGCGGATACTGGCGACGTCCGAGGAACTGCAGCAAGGCAAGCTGGGCGCCTTCCACCGCCGGCTGCAGGATGCGCTGCAATTGCAGAATGTCGATGGTTACGTGCTATTGGACAACCACGACATGCTGGTGGCCAACAGCAGCGCGCCCTATCCCAGCCCCCCGATCAGAAGCGTCCTGCCGGACGCGATCCGGCAGCAGGCCCGATCGCCGCAGGGCGTCGTCACGAACCTGTTCAACACCGCCCTGCGCGGCGAGCAGACCATCGCCGTCGGGATTCCGGTGACCCTGCAAGGCCAGGTCCAGTACGGCCTGTTCGCCGAGATCAGGCCGCAGCGCATCAGCCAGATCCTGCGCCGGCAGGCGTTGCCGGCGGGATGGGTCGCCGCCGCGTTGGACAAGGAGGCGCTGATCGTGGGCCGCACGCGCGAAGAAGCCCGGTATATCGGCCAGCATGCCGTGCCGACGCTGGCCGTTGCGGTGCGCCGCCAGCAGGACGGCACGCTGCACAGCACGACCAAGGAAGGCGTGCCGGTGCTGACGGCTTTCAGCCATAGCCGGGACCGGATGTGGGCCGTGGCCATCGGCGCGCCCATCGCGTCCCTGCAGGCCGACCTGTGGCGCTCCATGATCTGGGTCCTGGCGGTCAGCCTGGCGATCATCGCCATGGGCATCTGGGCAGCCTATCGGCTGGCCCTGCGGATCCGGACGTCCATCACCGCGCTGATCGAACCCGCCATCGCATTGGGCCGAGGCGATACCC
>NZ_JCBANH010000075.1:0-32956 GCF_059760925.1 Achromobacter sp. 1011791174 | reverse complement strand
CAGCCTTGTCCAGCATCGATTCAGCCAACAGCTTCTTGAGCTTGTTGTTCTCTTGCTCCAGCTCCTTCAGTCGCTGGGCGTCCGAGACGGTCATACCGCCGAACTTCGCCTTCCAGTTGTAGTAAGTGGCCTCCGAGATCCCGTGCTTGCGGCACAGTTCGGCCACCTTGGCCCCCGCCTCGGCCTCCTTCAGCACCCCGATGATCTGTTCTTCCGTAAATCGTTTCTTCATTACCGTTCCTTTGTGAACGGACTCTACATCGATTTCGTACTAACCACGGGGAGCAGGTCACGGGGCTTTCGCTTTTGCTGATATCCATGAGATGTAGCGCCTAGACTCATGAATCGCATGTATTTGCTACCTCAGTCGGCGGGTATTAAGAAGTAGACGGGCTTGTAACCGCCAATTAGCCCGAAGAAACTTGGACGTCCTGCGCCAGCCTCTCGGAGATCTGCCATTAGGTCCATCGCCTCGTTCCACTGAAACACACCGCACTTCGCGTGAACACTTCGCACTAACTCGTCTATGGTCGACGTTTTGAATGCATGCCCGGCCAGCGTGATTGGACCAACTGGCTTGCATTTGTCGATAGTGAAAGGATCTTCGTTTTCGCGCTGGTCCAGCGGAAACCAGAGCACCCTTGCGTCACGCTCGTAGAGCTCGAATATAGAGCCGACGACCGGTAACGCCGCTATGGTCATTAGGCCCGCTTTACTAGCATGACGCGCGAAGGTCCACAGCTCGTGACTTATGCGTCCCGTCACTTGATCGGAATTTAGGCTTACCTTTGGCCTTCTCGCGAACATCGCCAATATGCGCACGCGCCGCCCCTCATGAATCATGAGAGAAGTCCGATTTCCTTCCCGACTCTTCCAAAAGAACATCGGAATCGCCGATCCGAAATGAGCTTCGAGCGACCGCTGTAGTAAAGGTGTAAGAAAGTACTCCGCCGTGCGCTCATTGAAAAATCCGCTCGGTCCTTTTGCCACCTCCACACCTCCCACTCAGGTTTCGTCGGCCATCGAAAACCAATATTTTAGTTACTAAGTTGTATCAGCGTGAAATTAATACTATAAATTAGTCATGCCGATCCGGCCTAACCAAGGAGGTGTAGCGGTGTTGAAATGGAAATATCTACCCATTTTGAAGTGGAAACAGGGCGAGCGAATCGCGCTGAGTATGCTGACCCCAGCGCAGCGGGCAGGCGTCATCCCGGTCCTTGAGCTGCCGGCGATCAATTCGGCGCAGGATGAAAGATCCGTACGCTTAGCCCTGCCCGCTTATCTGGTTAAGCCAGTGCAAGAGATGAACAAGACTTTCAACTCTGAGCAAACGATTGGCATTGACGTGAGATGGGTAGCTCCCAACCATCCAAAGCAAATCAAGCTGCTGGACACAATCTGCGCCGAGCTTGCTCGGCAACTAAATTGTCGCGTCGTGCCTGTTATCAGCGAATCAGCACTCTGGAAGGATGCAGCATCACTCACGGATATGCATGATTTCGGAGACTACATTCTTCGGATTCAGACACCAGTCGCGCAGCCTCACCAGGTCGACCCGCTAATCAAACTGGCATTAGCCAGCGGGATCAAGAAGCGAGAACTTCACATTGTGATCGACCTCTTTACGATCGTAAGAGAGGATCCCGCAATCAAGCACGCAGCCGTGACGCCGTATTTGGACGAGGCCTTCGCAGCGCAATGCGCGAGCGTAACGGTCGCCGGAGGGTCCTTCCCTGTTAACCTCATGGGACTCAAGCAGGGTGTGCATGACATCCCTAGAGTCGAGTGGCAGGTCTGGCAACTGTTGAAGGGTTCCGCGGAATACAGCGGCTTACGCTTCGGGGACTACACCGTGAGCAACCCTGGCCCACTTCCGGACCTGGATCCTAAGCAGGTGAACCCCTCAGTACAGCTTCGCTACACGATCGACGTGGATTGGCGCCTATACAAAGCAGGGGGCTTCAAGAAAGGCGCGAAGAACCAATACCAGGGCCTTTGCAACCTGTTACTCGGCGATCCCGTTTACTGCGGCCCGCCGTACAGCGACGGCGATGACCGGTACCACAAGGCTGCCCACGCTGTGATCGGAAATGGGAATCCCAGCAGCTGGCGCCGGGACGCGACGAATCACCATCTCGTGTTCACGGGACTCGCACTTCCGTAGTCGGGCGCTGCAGGAGATGCGTCACCACTGACGCACGCAGATCCCGCAGGCTCAGGCCTGCGGCTAGCGTGCTTTGGATCTCTGCTCGGGTAGCTCGTCCCACGCCTGGCGGCAGTTGGTTTCGTGCAGCCAGCGTGGCTACTGCTTCATCCCTCCACAAAAGAGCAGCAAGGCTCTGGAGGTCTTGCCGCGGATTTCGCGAAGCCTTTCGTACGTTGGTGTATGTCAGGCGGTTGCGCTGGCCGCGGTCCACGCGAGCAATACCCCACCAACTCGGCATAAGGTCACAGGCCGCCTCGACGTGTGAAGGGCCGAGAACCAAGGTGATAGTGTCGAAGACGCGGTTGTACGCGTGGATCTGATTACGTAGGCGCAGAAAGTTATCGAGGTCACTCTTGATCTCGAAGGCGTCTAGGGTCTTACTCACGACCACCATGTCGACGCGAGAGCTCCCGCCCTCGATCCCAAACTCTTCGATCGCCATGGTGCCGGGCGTAACGAGGCGGCGCGCGAGCTGCTGTCGCAGGCGGTGTCTGATCTCAGACTCAGTCAGGGGGTGGTTCATTGGCAACTCCTTATGCATATTATACTATGCGCTTATGCCAAGAATAGCCACACCAACCAAACCACAAGTGGTTGACGCACGGAGTCGACTCAAGGCTTACTTGAAGCACGAAGGCCTTACAGTCAACGCCTATGCGCATCGGGTGGACGTGCCGCAGCCTACACTCCACAGATTTCTTGCTGGACGTACTAAATCAATTACTCCATTGATTTCTAAAGCGTTGACTTATGCAAGAATAGAGCCCGATTCTGGCATAACAGAGAAGTATGATGTGGCAGATCATCCAAAGCTCAGGCGCGCCCTGCGCGTTGCCTGCGATGGGAGAACGGAGTCCGTTGAGCTTCTCGCAAGTCTGATCGAAGCTCTAGCGCCCGTTCTGGCTGCGCACCGAACCGTGAAGTAGTGCGGAGAGCCCCCTCATGTCGACCGTTACCGCAAAATCTCTTTATTCCACAGTGTCGGGACTTGGCCTCACGCGAGCGCAGGTCCGCAAACTCTTGCCTGCCTGGTGGGCACCCGAGGCCGAGAAGCACACAGACGGCATTGCGGAATTGGCCATGCACATGAGCCGCCGGCTCAGCATTGACTTGCGGGCACTACTGGCTGGTGAAATCCGGCCCAAAGGCGCGGTATCGAATCTCGCCTTCAAGCATCGCGTGAATGTAAGTCCGGAACAGCTGTCTGCAGCGACCTTCGTAGCTTCCTCCCTTGCACAGGCCATACTCGGCGCGATAACGGCGGGGTACACCCCCCTACCCTCGGATCCGATGGCGCTGCAAGCGATCGCGAGGGCCGCTGGCAATGGAGTGATTGGCTTTGAGTCGCTTCTCGCGGTTGCGTGGAGTCACGGCATCCCAGTCATTCCCCTCCCGAATCTGCCCGTCGGCGTGCGCAAGATGGACGGCGCGGTGCTTCAGGTTCAAGACCGGCCGGTGATCGTGATCGCGCGAAAGAAGTCTTCCAAGGCGTGGCTCAGCTTCATCCTCGCACACGAAATGGCGCATATCGCACTAGGACACGTCCAGCCTAGTTCGACCCTTATAGACGTGTCGCTCCAGGAAGCGTCGACCTACGCGACCGAATCGTCCACTGATCGCCAAGAAGCGGAGGCTGACGCCTTTGCCTTGGCGGCGATGGGCGGAGAGCTGGTCAACAACGAGATCAGGACGTGGCCGCCCAATGCTGCACCTGTGGACATCGCGGTGCGCGCTCGCAAGGCGAGTCAAAGGGAAGGCATAGAAGCTGGTCACTTTGTTCTCCGACACGCATTCGAGTCCAAGCGATGGGCCGAGTCGATGACGGCTCTGGGCTTCTTGAAAGAAGACCTCGACCCTGAGTCTGTACTGCTAGCGCACTTCAAACGGCATCTAGACCTAGACCTAGTGGCGGACGACCTTCAAGACTTGGTCGAGCAGGTCACAGGCTGGAAGCGCGAAGTCGTCTAGGAGAATCCATGAAGCTCCTCATGGATGTCGACGCGCTTGCGAAGTTTTCGAATTGGAATCTGGTAGCGCACGTTCCTGGGGCGCTCGGTTTCGACACCAGCCAATGCGCTACGGTGTCGTCATTACGCTATCGAGCGCAACAGAGTGTCCACAAGCCCGATCAAAAGCTGTTCCATACGCCAGATGCCGCAGCGCAGGCGCTCGAAATAATTGGACAGATGAGCCCTCTCGCGTCGCTTAACCCAATCCAATTGGCACCCTTCGAGGACGTTGTTGGAATCGATCCCGGCGAGGCGATCCTCTTTGCCGAAGTTCTCGCCATTCCGGAGACGTTCGTTCTGACGGGCGATAAGCGCGCCCTCAGATCACTGTCTGCGCTCGACGCAGGTCTCCGAGCGGGACTGTCCGGCCGTGTCGTTCTGATCGAACAAGTGTTGCTGCGCTTGCTCGATCAGAACGACCTGGATTGGATCAGACGGCACGTGTGCCCGGCAAAATCCCTGGATAAGGCAGTCAGCGCCATTATGGGCAGCCGCTGCGATGCGAACGAAGGATCTGTTCGTCAGGGGTTGGCGTCGTACATCGGTGAGATAGCACGCCTCTTCGAGCCGCCCTTGGTCATCACGCCGTAACCAGGCCATCGCCCGGGACCTGCACCCAAGCGATACTCGCGAAAGACTTCGCAAATTTCATCATGAAAAAGGCCGCAAATCCATGCGACCCTCTTCATTTGCTCGACGACACGAGATTTAACGATAAAATGCACGACGATAAGCGGCGTTAACGTCGCGACCGACTTTATTCCGCGCGACCGACTTTATTTCTCGTTTTCAAGCGCGCACCGGGCGCGCCCGCCTCACTCCACCGTCACGCTCTTGGCCAGATTGCGCGGCTTGTCCACGTCCGTGCCGCGCGCGCAAGCCGTGTGATACGACAGCAGTTGCAGCGGCACCGTGTGCAGGATCGGCGACAGCATGCCGTAGTGCTCGGGCATGCGGATCACGTGCATGCCCTCGGCGCTGACGATCTTGCTGTCGGCGTCGGCGAACACATACAGCTCGCCGCCGCGCGCGCGCACTTCCTGCATGTTGGACTTCAGCTTTTCCAGCAGGCCGTCCTTGGGCGCGATGGTGACCACGGGCATGTGCTCGGTCACCAGGGCCAGCGGGCCGTGCTTGAGTTCGCCTGCCGGGTAGGCTTCGGCGTGGATGTAGCTGATTTCCTTGAGCTTGAGCGCGCCTTCCAGCGCGATCGGATAGTGCATGCCGCGACCCAGGAACAGCGCGTTTTCCTTGGAGGCGAAGCGGTCCGCCCAGGCCATGATCTGCGGTTCCAGCGCCAGCACCGAACCGATGGCGGCGGGCAGGTGGCGCAGCGACTTGATGTGCGCGGCTTCCTGCTCGGCGGTCAGATTGCCGCGCACCTGCGCCAGCGCCAGCGTCAGCAGGAACAGGCCGGTCAGCTGGGTGGTGAAGGCCTTGGTCGAGGCCACGCCGATCTCCACGCCAGCGCGCGTGATGTAGGACAGCTTGCACTCGCGCACCATGGCGCTGGTGGCCACGTTGCAGATGGTCAGCGTGTGCTGCATGCCCAGCGAGCGCGCGTGCTTGAGCGCGGCCAGCGTGTCGGCCGTTTCGCCGGACTGCGAGATCGTCACCACCAGCGCGCGCGGGTTCGGCACGCTGTCGCGGTAGCGGTATTCGCTGGCGATTTCGACATTCACCGGGATCTTGGCGACGGACTCGATCCAGTACTTAGCGGTCAGGCCGGCGTAGTAGCTGGTGCCGCAGGCCAGGACCAGCACCGAGTCGATGTCCTTGAAGATCTTGTAGGCGTCGTCGCCGAACAGCTCGGGCGTGACGGACTCGATGTCCTGCAGGGTATCGCCGACCGCGCGCGGCTGCTCGAAGATTTCCTTCTGCATGTAGTGGCGGTACGGACCCAGCTCGGCGGCGCCGGTGTGCACGTGCACGGTGTGCACGGCGCGATCGGCGGCGCGGCCTTCGGCGTCCACGATCCAGACGCGGGTCAGCTGCAGGTCGACGACGTCGCCGTCTTCCAGGTAGATGATCTGGTCGGTGGTGCCAGCCAGGGCCAGCGCATCGGACGCCAGGAAGTTCTCGTTCTGGCCCACGCCCACCACCAGCGGCGAGCCCTGGCGGGCGCCGACCACGCGGTGCGGCTCATCGCGGCAGAACACGGCGATGGCATAGGCGCCATGCAGGCGGCGCACGGCCTGCTGCACGGCCTCGAACAGGTCGCCGGCGTACAGGTGGTTGACCAGGTGGGCGATGACCTCGGTGTCGGTCTGGCTTTCGAAGACGTAGCCGGCGGCCTGCAGCTCGGCGCGCAGTTCGTCGTGGTTCTCGATGATGCCGTTGTGGACCAGCGCGATGCGCGGCTCGTCATTGCCCAGGTGCGAGAAGTGCGGGTGGGCATTGTGCGTGGCCGGCACGCCGTGGGTGGCCCAGCGGGTGTGGGCGATGCCGGTGAAGCCGGTCACATGGTCCTGGGCGATCTGGTCGCTCAGTTCGGCCACGCGTTGCGTGCTGCGCGTGCGGCGCAGGTGGCCGTCGGCGTAGACCGCGACGCCGCAGGAGTCGTAGCCGCGGTATTCCAGCCGCTTCAGGCCTTCAACGAGGATCGGGGTGATGTCGCGCTGGGCGACGGCGCCAACAATGCCGCACATAGGAGAAACTCCTGTAAGGGTTCGGGTACGGAACGCATTGTGCGCGCGCCACAAAGAAATTTGATTTCTTTATGTGAAGTTTTTTGGAAGTTTATTTACTTACTGGATTGTGATTAAATAATCTTTCATTTCATACGCCAAAGTGAAATATATGGCGCAAAACACCGCTCCTGCGCTGCCCGAACTGGACGATCTGGACCGCCGCATCCTGGAACAGCTGCAGATCGACTGCGCGCTGACCAACCAGGATCTGGCCGAACGCGTGCACGCCTCGCCCCCGACCTGCCTGCGGCGGGTGCGGCGGCTGGTCGACATCGGCGTGATCGACCGGCAGGTGGCGATCCTGGCTGCCGACAAGCTGGGCAGCACGCTGACAGCCATCGTCGAGATCACGCTGGACGTGCAGGCCGCCGAAAGCCTGGATGCATTCGAGCAGAGCATGCTGGCCGAGCCCGCCGTGCTGCAGTGCTACCGGGTGTCGCCCGGTCCGGATTTCGTGGTGATCGCGCAGGTGCGTGACATGCCGGCCTATCACGCGCTGGTGCACCGCGCCTTCACGGCGCAGGCCAATGTGCGCAATGTGCGCACGTTCTTCTCGGTGCACCGCGCCAAGTTCGAGACGCGGATCGCGGTGCGCGAGTAGCGGTGTGGAGATAGCGGTTCGGGGATGGCTCTGCGGGAACCCCGAATCGCGGGTGTCGTTTACGCCGAAAGATAATGGGCATGCACCCAGACGGCAGAGACCCAGACGTTCCGCCTTGGAGCCCCACAATGCACAAGTATCCCGCTCAATATCTCGGCATGATCGCCGCTCACCTCAATGCACCATACGGGCACCCGGTCAGTCCGAACGATATCGCTACGGCTCTACGCTCAGGCAGCTTTGCGTCCCTCCAGATCGATGACTGGATCAAGGAACTGATAGCCAGCATGTTCGTGGAAATGGCCCCGGAATACATAGCCCGAGCCAGCTTCGAGGCTGGTGTACGTCTGGAAGAAGCCGATGCGCTGTATCAACACGCTCGCAGTGACTTGGGGCTGCCTCGCGTCGAGCGATGGGAAGAAGCACTAAAAGGGGTGCTTTAGCGCTGGTACCTAATCACCCCCTCCGATGCGAAGCGGGTCGACGACAGCGCTCCGCTAGCGTCCCTCCAACACCCGCTCGAACTGCGCCAGATACCGGTTCCCCATCTTCTGCACGTCGTGCTCGTCGCGCACGTAGGCATAGGCGCGCTCGGTGACTTCCTGGCGGAAGGCGGCGTCGTCCAGGCAGCGCGCCATGCCGGCGGCCAGGGCCTGGTGGTCGCCCACGGCGCAGAGCACGCCGCGGCCGTCGGCCAGGCTTTCCTTGAGGCCGCCGGCGTCGGTGGACACCACCGGCACACGCTGCAGGAAAGCGTCCAGCACGCTGCTGCCCAGCGCCTCTTCCTCGGAACTCATGACGAACACGTCCAGCACGCTGTAGAAGTCTTCCACGCCCTTGCGAAAGCCGGCGAAGCGGTAGACGTCCTCGATGCCCAGCTTGCGGGCCTCGTCCTTGGCGGCCTGCTCCTGGCCGCCGCCGGCGCCGAAGTGCAGAAAGATGAAGTCGCGGCGCGTGCGCGCCAGCTCGGCGACGGCGCGCACCAGCGTGACCGGGTCCTTGTCCTGGATCAGCGCGGCCGAGGTCGCCATGACCTTGCGACCATCCAGCTGGAACTCGCTGACCAGCGCGGCGACGTTGTCGGCGTTGATCGCATGCGGTTCGACGGCGCTGCGGATGATGGCGGGCTCGATGCCGAGCCGGCGCGGCTCGCTCGCGGCCATCTCGCTGATGGCCACGAACAGATCGACGTGGCGCCACTTGAAGCCGGTCTTCCACTCCTCGTTCGGCTTGACCACGAAGGAGGTGCGGCGCGAGAAGGCCACCGGCCGGCGGTGCAGCCATTTGGTCAGCACGGCCCAGGTGACGGTATTGGCCGTCTGGGCATGGATGATGTCGTAGCGGCCGGCGCCGGCCAGGAAACGCAGCTGCGCCGGCACGTTGCGGCATTCGTGGACGGTGAATCCTTCCTGGCGCGCGCGCTCGGCCAGCGGGCCGCCCAGGCGGCACATCAGTTCGACCTCGTGGCCGGCCTTGCGGAAGGCGCGCATGCAGTAGAGCGTCTGCCGCTCGCCGCCGCGCCAGCCCTTCTCGAAGTTCAGCTGCAGGATCTTCATGCGCGGCCGATGCCCGAGTAATCGAAGCCCAGGGCGCGCACATCGGCCGGCGTGTAGAGGTTGCGGCCGTCGATGATCAGCGGCGTCTTGAGCAGGGCCTTGACGCGATCGAAGTCGGGCGCGCGGAAGACCTTCCATTCGGTGGCGATCAGCAGCGCGTCGGCGCCGTCCAGCGCGTCGTACATGTCCTTGGCGAAGGTCACGCCGGGCTGGCCCACCAGCACGCGCGCGGCTTCGTGCATGGCCACCGGGTCATAGGCGCGCACTTCGGCGCCGCGACGGGTCAATTCCGCGATGGCGGTCAGGCTGGGGGCTTCGCGCATGTCGTCGGTATTGGGCTTGAAGGCCAGGCCCCACAGCGCGATCTTGCGGCCGCGCAGGTCTTCGCCGTAGCGCTGCGTCAGCTTCTCGGACAGGCGGAATTTCTGCGCGTGGTTGGCGGCCTCGGCGGCCTCGATGACGCGCATCGGCAGGCCGTGCTCGGCGGCGGTGTTGACCAGCGCCTGCACGTCCTTGGGGAAGCAGGAGCCGCCGTAGCCCGCGCCGGGATAGAGGAAGTGATAGCCGATGCGCGGATCCGCGCCGATGCCGCGCCGCACCTGCTCGACGTCGGCGCCCAGCGTCTCGGCCAGATTGGCCATCTCGTTCATGAAGGAGATGCGCGTGGCCAGCATGGCGTTGGCGGCGTACTTGGTCAGCTCGGCCGAGCGCACGTCCATCACCATGAGGCGGTCGTGGGTGCGCTGGAAGGGCTCGTAGATGCGGCGCATGACGCCGATGGTGTAGTCGTCGTCGGCGCCGCCGATGACGCGATCCGGACTCATGAAATCGTTGATGGCCGCGCCTTCCTTGAGGAATTCCGGATTGGACGCGACCGTGAAGGGCAGGTCCACGCCGCGCGCGGCCAGCTCCTTGGCGATCACCGCGCGCACCTTGTCGGCTGTGCCGACGGGCACGGTGGACTTGTCCACGATGAGCTTGCGCGAAGTCATGTGGCGCGCAATGTTGAGCGCGGCGGCCAGCACGTATTTCAGGTCGGCCGAACCGTCCTCGCCCGGCGGCGTGCCGACGGCGATGAACTGCACGTCGCCGAAGGCCACGCTCTGCGCCACGTCGTCGGTGAAATGCAGCCGGCCGGCCTGCACGTTGCGGCGCACCAGGTCTTCCAGGCCGGGCTCGTAGATGGGGATGCCGCCCTGGCGCAACAGCGCGATCTTGGCGGAATCCACGTCCAGGCACATGACGTCGTTGCCCATGTCGGCCAGGCACGCCCCCGACACCAACCCTACGTAACCGGTACCCACGACCGTGATCTTCATGCCCGAACGCCCTTCAAGAATTGGAAAACCGGCGCCGCGGTGGACAAGCCGGCGCCGGCCGCCATTATAGAAGCGCGGCCGGCCGGGACGCCGGCCCGGCGCGCCCCCGGGGCTAGGTCGTCGCGGGCAGGGCCGCTAGGGCGTCCGCAGCCGGTTGAAGCGGATGGCGTTCACAGCCACCGCCAGCGCGGCGCAGACCGTGCCCAGCACCAGCGCCAGGCCGGGGCCATGGGCCGCGCTCAGGCTGAAGGCGATGGCGACCAGGGCGGTGCCGAAGCTCTGGCCGAACACCCGGGTAGTGGCTTGCAGGCCGCCGGCGGCGCCGCTGCGCGCGCGCGGCGCGGCAGACAGCATGGCGCGGTTGTTCGGCGTCTGGAAGAAGCCGAAGCCCAGGCCCGCCACGAACATGCCCGCCAGAATGGGTGCATTGGACACATGCGTGGGCAGCAGCGCCAGCCACAGCATGCCAGCCACCATGGTGGCGGCGCCGATGCCGCTCATGGTCGCGGGCGAATAGCGGTCGGACAGCCGGCCCGCCAACGGCGCGACCAGCGCCGTGCCGACCGGCCAGGCGCCCATCAGCATGCCGACTTCCAGGTACGGCCGGCCCAGCACCTGCTGGAAATAGAAGGGCAGCGACACGTAGGACGCCATCTGCGCGGCGAAGGTGCAGGCGGACGCGGCCACGGCATAGGCCAGCGGGCGGATGCGCAGCAGGTCCACCGGCACCAGCGGCGCGGTCTGGCCGCTGGCGCGGCGCATCAGCACGATGCCCAGCACGGCGGCGATGGCCACCAGGCCGATGCCGCGCAGCAGGTCCGCGCCCATCATGTCCACGCCCGAGATGAACACGCCCAGCGTGGCCATGCTGAGCAGCGCGCTGATGCCATCGAAGGCGACGTTGTTGCGCGGCACCTCCGGCAGGTGCCGCAGCCCCAGCATGGCCAGCACGCAGACGGGCAGGTTGACCGCGAAGATCCACGGCCACGGCGCCACCGACAGGATGGCCGAGCCGATGGTCGGCCCCAGCACTGACATCACCGCCACGGTGGTGGCGTTGATGCTGATGCCACGCCCCAGCATCTTTAGCGGATAGATATTGCGCACCAGGCCGCCGAACAGGCACATCAGCGTGGCCGCGCCCACGCCCTGGAACACGCGCGCCAGCGTCAGCTGCACGAGCGTGCCGGCCAGCGCGCAACCGAGCGAGGCCAGCGTGAACAGCACCAGTCCGAAGGTGAACATGCGCCGGAAACCGATGCGCTCGGCCAGCGCCGACAGCGGCAGCAGCATCGTCACCACCGCCAGGTTGTAGGCGTTGACGACCCAGACCGCCTGGGCCGGCGAGGATTGCAGATCGGCCGCGATGGTGGGCAGGGCCACGTTGGCGATGGTGGTGTCCAGCACCGACAGGCTGATGCCCGTCATCACCGTGGCCGCTGCCCAGTAGCGCCGGGGCGCCGGCAGGCCGTCCTGCGGCGAAGCGCCCGGCGTGCCGGTCGGCCCCTCGGTGGTCACGACTTCTTGGTCGGGCGTTGCCAACCATCGACGGTGAGCTGCTTGGCGCGCGAGACCGTCAGTTTGCCGGCCGGCGCGTCGCGCGTCAGCGTGGTGCCGGCGCCCAGCGTGGCGCCCTGGCCCACCCGCACCGGCGCGACCAGCTGCGTGTCCGAGCCGATGAAGGCGTCGTCCTCGATCACGGTGCGGTGCTTGTTGACGCCGTCGTAGTTGCAGGTGATGGTGCCCGCGCCCACGTTCACGCGCGCGCCGATCTCGGCGTCGCCGATGTAGGCCAGGTGATTGGCCTTGCTGTCGGCGCCCAGCACGCTCTTCTTGATCTCGACGAAGTTGCCGACGTGGCTGCGGTCGCCCAGCTCGGCGCCAGGACGCAGGCGGGCATAGGGGCCGACGCGCGCGTCGCGGCCCACCTGGGCGTCCTGCAGATGGCTGTAGGCCTCGATCTGCGTGCCGGCGCCGACGCTGACGTCGCGCAGCACGCAATGCGGGCCCACGCGCACGCCGTCGGCCAGCGTGACCTCGCCTTCGAACACGCAACCCACGTCGATGAACACGTCGCGGCCGCAGCGCAGCGTGCCGCGCAGGTCGAAGCGCGCGGGATCGGCCAGCGTGACGCCGGCTTCCAGCTGGCGGCGGGCCTGCTCGGCCTGCCAGCGGCGTTCCAGCTCGGCCTGTTGCACGCGGCTGTTCACGCCCAGCGTTTCCCAGGAAGCCGCCGGCTGGGCCGCGCCCACCGGCACGCCGTCGATCACGGCCAGACCGATCACGTCGGTCAGGTAGTACTCGCCCTGGGCGTTGTTGTTGTCGATGCGGGACAGCCAGTCCTTGAGCCTGGCGGTCGGCGCGGCCAGGATGCCTGTGTTGACTTCCTTGATGGCGCGCTCGGCCTCGGAGGCGTCCTTGTGCTCGACGATGCGGCAGACCTGGCCGGCGGCGTCGCGCACGATGCGGCCGTAGCCGGTGGAATCGTCCAGCACCTCGGTGAGCACGGCGGCGCCATCGCCGCGCGCGGCCAGCAGGCGGCGCAGCGTGTCGGGCTGCACCAGCGGCACGTCGCCGTACAGCACCAGCGTCACATCGTCCTTGCCGTCGCCCTCGAGCAGCAGCGGCACGGCTTGCTGCACGGCGTGGCCGGTGCCCTGCTGCGGCTGCTGCAACGCGAAGTGCAGGCCTTCCTGGCCGCCAAACGCCTGCTTGACGCGGTCGGCGCCGTGGCCGACCACCACCGTGATGCGGGCGGGCGCGAGTTCGCGCGCACTGGCCAGCACGTGCGCCAACATGGGTTTGCCGGCCAGCGTGTGCAGCACTTTGGGAAGGTCGGACTGCATGCGCTTGCCCAGTCCGGCGGCGAGAATCACTACATTGAGCATAGAGGTCTACTGTGTTGGAAAACGCAACGGCCCCGAGGAGCCGTTGCGCGTTGCGATTGAAATCATGGGGCCGGCGCTAGGCGGACGGCTCCGTCTTGGGCGCTGCCTTGCGGGCGGCGGGCTTGGCGCGGGCGGCGGCCTTCGAGGCCGGCTTGCCCGGCGCCTTGGCGGCGGGCTTGGCCTCGGTCTTGGCGGCCTTGGGCGCGGGTTTGTCGGCTTCGGATTCCACCTTGGACGGCGCGGCGGCCGGCATGGTCGCGGCGGTGGCGGCGGCGATCTGGCCGAATTGTTGCTGCAGCAGGTCCCACCAGGCCTTGGACGCCGACTGCGCCGCGGCGCCCATCTGTTCGCTCATGCCGGCAAAGGGCGGCGCGGCGTCCTGGGCGGCTGCCTCCGCCGGGGCAGCGTCGCCGGCGTGATCCTGAGCCGGACCTTTGCCGCCGTCCCTGGCCGCGTCGCCTGACGGCGCGGCCGCCTTGGCCTTGCCCGGCGCCGGTTTCAGGCCCAGCACCACTTCCAGCGGCGAGGCCGCGCCGCTGTCGCGCAAGGCGCCCAGGTCCATGCTGGCCGCGCTGTCGACGAAGGCGCGCAGCGTGTTGATGGTGGAGCGCTGCACTTCCATGCCCTGGATGGTGCTGCTGAGCATGGACAGGTTCATGCGCAGCCAGTTTTCGACCGAGCGCAGCTCGGCGATGCGGCGCTCCAGGTCCTCGACGTTCATGGGCGGAGCCATCGGCAGGCTGCTGGCCAGCCCGCCCGGCCCGGTCAGGCCGGCCCAGGCCTGGCGCATCATTTCCATGCTGGCCAGCAGGGGATTGCCGGACAGATCGGAATGCTGGCCCAAGCCCGGCAGGACGAACGGATTGCCGTGTTGATCGCTCATACCTGGTTTCCCCCTAAACAGATGGTTGCCACCGGCCGCCAGGCTCAGCCGGGCAGCAGTTGATTGTTTTCCACGCGGACGCGGTCGCCGGACGCAAACGCGAACGGCTGGGCGCTGCGGAATTGACGGGCGCTGCCGTCGCTCATGCGCACGGTCAGCTCGTAGTGCGTCACGGTTTGTTGCTGTCTGATATTACGCTCAACTTCACGGCCTGCCAAAGCGCCGCCCACGGCGCCCAGCACGGTCAGCGCGGTCTTGCCGTTGCCGCCGCCGAACTGGTTGCCGACCACGCCGCCCGCGACGCCGCCGGCGATGGTGCCGATCAGATGGTCGCTATTGTCGCGCACCGGCGCCTGGACCTGGCGCACGCTCTCGACCACGCCGCAACTTTGGCAGACGACCGGCGCGGCGGGGCGAGGCTGCGCCGGCGCGACCGCCTGGGGACGCGGCGCGGCGGGCTGCCGAGCCGCAGGCTGCTGGCCAGGCGCGGGCGCCAGCGGCTGGGCGGGAATCTGGGGCGCGGGCGCCAGGTTGCCGCCTTCCGGGCCGGCCAGGGCCGCGCTCTCGGCGCTCAGGGCGTTGGGATTGGTATTGGCCGACGGCGTGGGCAGCCAGCCCATCACGGCCGCCACGCCCACCGTACACATGACGATCACGGCGACGGCGGCGGCGGCGACCAGGGGATGCAGGCCACGGCGCGCAACGCCGGTCTGGAGGGGAGTATTCATCACAGGTCTCCGAAATTACTAACCGGCTGTGGTATAGCACCCTGGCGCCGTATCGGCGTATTGCGATGGTGACGCTTCATTGCAAAACGGGCCTGCTGGACAGGGTCCGCCATTGATGGACAATAGGGGCATGGATTCCGTCACCTTGCCCCAGCTCGAACAGGCCATCAACTATTGGCGCAACCTCACGCCGTCCGCCGGCGAGGACCACCGGCTCTGCCCGGAGGCGTCGGCGTTGGCCACGCCCTATGCGCTGATGATCATGTCCCATCGCCGCGAGCTTCCCACCGTGGAACTCGACGAGCGCGCCCGCGCAGCGCTGCAGACCTGGGCAGCCGCCCTGAAGTGAACGTGAATGGCGCGGGCCGCCGCCGCGCGCGGCGATCGGATGATGGCCGCGCCCGGGGCCGTCGCCCGGCACGGGCCTGATCAGCCCTTGAGCAGCGCCTGGATGTCGTGCACCAGGGCGTCCACCCCGATGTTGTTGTTGGCCAGCACGCGCGATTCGCCCTTGCCGTCCAACAGGTAGAACGCGGCCGTGTGATCCATGGAATAGCCGCCGTCTTTGGTGGGCGCCTTGGCGTAATAGGCCTTGAACGAGGCCGCCGCCTTCTTCACCTGGTCCGGCGTGCCGGTCAGGCCCAGGAAGCGCGGGTCGAACGCGGTCACGTATTGTTTGAGAATATCGGGCGTGTCGCGCTCGGGATCCACCGTGATCAGCAGCACCTGCACGCGGTCGGCATCCGCGCCCAGCTTCTTCATGGCCTCGGCCAGCTCGGCCAGCGAGGTCGGGCAGACGTCGGGACACTGCGTGAAGCCGAAGAACGCCACCACCACCTTGCCCGAGAAATCCGACAGCTTGCGGGTCTTGCCGTTGTAGTCCACCAGCTCCATGCCCTGGCCGAGCCTGGTGCCGCTGATGTCGCTGCCCTTGAACTGGGGCGCGCTTTCACCGCAGGCGGCCAGCGCGGCGGCGAATGCGGCGGCCGCGCCCAGGCGCAGGGCCAGGCGGCGGGTGGCGGAAAACACGGACATGGACAACCTCCGGCAACGGTCAGCGCAACAGGCCGACCCAGTGATCCACCAGCAGCGCGCCGAACAGCAGCGCCAGGTACAGGATCGAGAAACGGAACATGCTGCGCGCCAGTTCGTCGCTGTATTCGCGATACAGGCGCCATGCATAGGACAGGAACATACCGCCCAGCACCAGCGCGGCGGTCAGGTAGAGCACGCCGCTCATCAGGATGATGTAGGGCAGCAGCGTGGTGGCCAGCAGCGCCACGCTGTAGAGCAGGATGTGCAGGCGCGTGAACTGCTGGCCATGCGTGACCGGCAGCATGGGCAGGCCGGCCTTGGCGTAGTCGTGGTTGCGGTAAAGCGCCAGCGCCCAGAAATGCGGCGGCGTCCAGATGAAGATGATCAGCACCAGCACCCAGGCCTCGGCCGGCACGGAATCCGCCACGGCGGCCCAGCCCAGCGCGGGCGGCATGGCGCCCGACAGGCCGCCGATGACGATGTTCTGCGGCGTGCGCGGCTTGAGGATGACGGTATAGATGACGGCGTAGCCGACGAAGGTGGCGAAGGTCAGCCACATGGTGAGCGGATTGACCATGTGGTACAGCACGAACATGCCAGCGCCGCCCAACAGGCCCGACAGGCTCAGCACCTGGTAGGCGGAGATGGTGCCGCGCGCGGTCGCTCGCCTTGCGGTGCGCAGCATGCGGGCGTCGACCTCCTGCTCGATCAGACAGTTGATGGCGAAGGCGGCGGCGGCCAGCAGCCAGATGCCCAGCGTGCCGAACAGCACGCGTTGCATGTCGGGAATGCCGGGCGCGGCCAGGAACATGCCGATGACGGCGCAGAACACCGCAAGCTGCGTGACGCGCGGCTTGGTGAGCACGAGATACTGGCGGAGCAATCCGGATTGGGGAGCGGCAAGACTGGTCATGATGGCCCCTATTTTAAACGCGCGCCGAATTGGGGCCGTAGCCCCCCGCGGGCGCCCGTCCGGCGGTGGACAGACGCACCATCAATACCACCGCCGCCAGCGTCAGGCCGGCCGCCCCGCCATTGTGCAGCACCGCGATCAAAAGCGGCCACTGGAAGAAGATGGTGGTCAGCCCGGTCAGCAATTGCGCGCCCAGCAGCGCCAGCATCAGCGTGGCCGGTCCGCGCAGCCCGGCCTCGGCGCGCAGGCGCCAGGCCAGCACGCCCAGGTAGGCGAACACCACGAAGGCGAAATTGCGATGGACCCAGTGGATCGCGGTGAGCGCCGGCTGCGAGATCATTTCGCCGGAAGGCAGCTCGCCCAGCCCCCGGATCACTGAATAGCCGCCGTGGAAATCCATCTCGGGCACCCACTGGCCATGGCACATGGGAAAGTCCATGCAGGCCAGCGCCGCGTAATTGGTGCTGACCCAGCCGCCCAGCGTGACCTGCGCCAGCAGCAGCGCGAAGCCGCCCGCGACCCAAGGCTTCCAGCGCGCGGCGGCGGCGGACAGGGCCAGGTGCGGACGCTCGCGCGCCGACAGCCAGGTCATCAGCGCCAGCACCGACAGGCCGAACACCAGATGCGCCGTGACCACGGCGGGCATCAGCTTGTGGGTCACGGTCCAGGCGCCGAAGGCGCCCTGCACGCAGACGGCCACCAGCGTGACGATGGCCAGCGCGGGCGAACGGCCCAGCTGGCGGCGGTAGCGCCAGGCCATGACCACGATGGCGATGATCAGCATGCCCAGGATGGCGCCGACGTAGCGATGAATCATCTCGATCCAGGCCTTGGACAGCGTGACCGGCCCGAAGGGCATGGCCTGCGTGGCCTCGTGGATGTCGCCCATCGCGCCCAACGGCGTGGCCTTGCCGTAGCAGCCGGGCCAGTCCGGGCAGCCCAATCCGGAATCGGTCAGGCGCACGAAGGCGCCGAACATGATCAGGTCCAGCGTCAGGAACCAGGTGAAGAAAACCAGCTTGCGGTAGCGAGCCTTGATGCGATCCATATCCATGTCGAAAAATCCGGTCAGCCGACCCGCGAGTTGTAGACCAGCTTGCTGACGTCCTTGCGCACCTTCACGCCGTCGGCGTCGGCCGGGTACTGCATCATCAGGTTGCCCAGCGGATCGATGATCCAGATGGGCGCGGCCAGCGCGGGCGCGGCCTGTTGCTGCTGGCCGGCGAGCAGGAAGCGGGCGAGCTGGCCGGGGTCGGCGCGCAACATGATAGTGCCCTTGTAGGCCTCCAGCACCTTGTCCGGCACCGGCGCGTCGTCGGTGATGAACCAGACCCGGGCCAGCCGGTCCACGTTCTTGCCCTGGCTGGCGTGGCTGTTGCGCGCGATGTAGAGCTTGCGGGCGCAGCTTTCCGGGCAGGCCGCGCCATCGGCGGCCACCAGCAGCCATTTACCCTTCAGGGTCCGCAGGTCGAAGGGTTGGCCGTCCAGCGTGGTCAGCGTCAATTCACCGGCGGCGGGCATGGGACGCTGCGGCGTCACCAGCGTGCCGTAGTTGCTGGCGTCGTCCGGCCACCATTGCGGGTTGTAGTAGACGACGAAGGCCGCCACGATGGGCGCCAACGTGCACAGGAACACCAGCACCAGCGGCAGCCGGGAGCGCTTGCGGGCGGCGGGGACGGAGGTAGCGGAAGTTTCGCGGGCCACTATGTATCCTGTTATGCGGTTGCGCGGTGCGCCGGGAACGTTGCTGCGGGCTTGCGGTGTTGCGGGAATTCAAGACGTCGTTGCTGCGGGCTTGCCGTGTCCGCGCGGCGGCTCAGCCCCCGGGGCCGGTCTGCTCGCGCTGGCGCTGACGCATGCGCTTGAGCGCGCCCGCCATCACCACCAGCCAGGCGATCGCCGCGAACAGCGCGAAGGAAAACCATTGCACGGCGTAGAAGGTGTTTTTCTGAAAATCCACCGAAGGCTGCGGCCAGTCGTGCACCAGGCCGTCGTCGTGGCGGCCATCGCCGAACTGGCTCAGCACCGTGGGCAGCAGCTTGAGCCCGGTGGCCTGCGCGTAGGCGTCCAGCTCCAGGTTCTGCACCTGCGGCACGACGCCGCCCGGCGCCGGCAGCGTCGCCGGCAGGCCGGACTTCGCATCGCCGCCCAGCGACCACAGCTCGAACAGGCGCGGCACGCGCGCGGACAGCTCGCCGCGCACGGCCTGCTCGCCCGGCGGGGTCGCCGGCACCTCGGGCTGGCCCTGCATCACGCGCGGGATCCAGCCGCGCAGCACCAGCAGGGCCTGGCGCGAGCCGCCGTCCAGCAGCAAGGGCGTGGCCAGCCAGTAACCGGGCTTGCCGTCCAGGTTGCGGTTGTCCAGCAGTACACTGAACTGGGGCAGCCACTGGCCGCTGGCCTCGGCCACGCGCCACGGCGCCATCTCGTGCGCCGGCGTCGCGGCGCTCAAGGGTAGCGGGGCCTGCTTGCGGCCGGCCTCGATCGCGGCCAGAATGGCGCGTCGCTCGTCGGCCCGGCGCAGTTGCCACTGTCCCAGCGATACGAGTATGACCACGGAGATGCCCAGCAGCAGCAAGGCGGCTACCGTGTAGCGGGTGGAATGCGGTCGAGCCATGTGTTCGTGATTGAATCTGATTTGTCCGGAGACCCAAATGCGTGTTTTCGTGGTGCTGGCCTTTATCGGCATCCTCGCCAGCCTGGCGTCCGCCCTGGTCTATCTGATGCGGGACAAAGGTACCACCAACCGCACCGTCAATGCGCTCACCGTGCGCATCGGGCTGTCCGTCGCGCTGTTCCTGTTCGTGCTGTTCGCCCATCACATGGGCTGGATCGAAAGCACCGGGATCAGATAGGCGCCGCCGGCAGGAGTTCCCGCGCCGGCCCTGACCCCTGAAAACGCAAGGGCCCGGCCAGACTGGCCGGGCCCTTGCCGTTGAAGACCCGCGGCCGCGGGCCGGAGCCCGCGCGCGGCGATCACATCCAGTAGACGAACAGGTACAGGCCCAGCCACACCACGTCGACGAAGTGCCAGTACCAGGCCGCGCCCTCGAAGCCGAAGTGATGGTCGGCCGTGAAGTGGCCGCGGATCAGGCGAATCAGGATCACGGTCAGCATGGTGGCGCCCAGCAGCACGTGGAAGCCGTGGAAGCCCGTCAGCATGTAGAACAGCGAGCCGTAGGCGCCCGAGTTGAACTTCAGGTTCAGCTCGGTATAGGCATGATGGTATTCCGCCGCCTGGCAGGCCACGAAGATGAAGCCCAGCACCACGGTGGCCAAAAGCCAGAAGATGGTCTTGCCGCGATGGTTCTCACGCAGCGCGTGGTGGGCGATGGTCAGCGTCACGCCCGAGCTCAGCAGCAGCGCGGTGTTGATCGTGGGCAGCCAGAACGGGCCGACGGTCTGGAAGTGCTCGACCACGCCGGCCGGGCCGAAGTTGGGCCAGACCGCCTGGAAATCCGGCCACAGCATCAGCTTGTGGTCCAGGTCGCCCAGCCATGGCGTGGTGATCGTGCGCACGTACCACAGCGCGCCGAAGAAGCCGGCGAAGAACATGACCTCCGAGAAGATGAACCAGCTCATCCCCCAGCGGTAGGAATTGTCGATGCGCTTGCTGTTCAGACCGGCCTCGGACTCGCGGATGGCGTCGCCGAACCAGTAGTACAGGATCACGATCAGGGACAGGAAACCCGCCAGCACCAGCCACTTGCCCCAGCTGACGGAATTGATCCAGGCGGCGGCGCCCAGGCCCATGAGCAGCAGCGCGGCGGCCGTGCGCACGGGGTGACCCGAATCTGCGGGCACGTAGTAGTAGGGTGCCTCTTTGTGAACCGAGTGGCTTGCACTCATGGTTTTCTCCCTGGTACAGATCAGATGGTTCGAATTGCTTCAGGAATCGTTGCCGTCAGGTCAGGCTCGAGACTGCCCAACGCACGATCAATATCAGTACGCCCACGAATACCGCTCCGGCCAGCAACCCGGCCACGATCACGTGTACCGGGTTGAGCCTGGCGCTGTCTTCCTGGTAGCCCGCGCCCTTGCGCACACCGAACAACCCCCAGCCCACGGCTTTCAGCGTCTGCAGAAAGCTCAGCTTGCGTTGGGAGGCGTCGCGCAGGTCGTCGCTCATGGGACCGCCTAGCGCAGCGCCACGCCCGTGAGCAGCGACGAGCCGCGCAACAGGGTCCACGCGAACACGGCGGCGACGAACACCACCAATATCAGTCCTGCGATCCGGTTGCGACGGCGCTGCTCTGGAGTCATGGCTCTGCTACCTGAAAACGTTGCGGCTTACTTCACTTCGGGCGGGGTTTCGAAGGTGTGGAAGGGGGCCGGCGACGGCACCGTCCATTCCAGGCCTTCGGCGCCTTCCCAGGGGCTGGCGGGCGCGGGCTCGCCGCGGCCGCGATAGCAACGGATCACCGTCCACAGGAAGATCAGCTGCGACAGGCCGAACCAGAACGCGCCGATGGTGGCGATCTGGTGGAAGGTCGTGAACTGCGCGGCGTAGTCGGCATAGCGGCGCGGCATGCCGGCCAGGCCCAGGAAGTGCATCGGGAAGAACGTGACGTTGAACGAGATCAGCGTCGACCAGAAGTGCAGCTTGCCCAGCTTTTCGCTGTACATGCGGCCCGACCACTTGGGCAGCCAGTAGTAGGCGCCGGCGAACAGGGCGAACAGTGAACCAGCCACCAGCACGTAGTGGAAGTGCGCCACCACGTAATAGGTATCGTGCACCTGGATGTCGATGGGCGCCACCGACAGGATCAGGCCGGTGAAGCCGCCCATGGTGAACACGAAGATGAAGCCGATCGAGAACAGCATCGGCGTCTCGAAGGTCATCGAGCCGCGCCACATGGTGGCGACCCAGTTGAACACCTTCACGCCGGTCGGGATCGAGATCAGCATGGTGGCGTACATGAAGTACAGCTGGCCCGTCACCGGCATGCCGGTGGTGAACATGTGGTGCGCCCAGACGATGAACGACAGCACGGCGATGGCGGCGGTCGCGTACACCATCGAGGCGTAGCCGAACAGCTTCTTGCGGGCGAAGGCGGGCACGATGGCGGACACGATGCCAAAGCCCGGCAGGATCATGATGTAGACCTCGGGATGCCCGAAGAACCAGAACACGTGCTGGTACAGCACCGGGTCGCCGCCGGCGGCGGCGTTGAAGAAGCCGGTGCCGAAGTGGCGGTCGGTCAGCACCATGGTGATGGCGGCGGCCAGCACCGGCATCACGGCCAGCAGCAGGAAGGCGGTGATCAGCCAGGTCCAGCAGAACAGCGGCATCTTCATCAGCGTCATGCCGGGCGCGCGCATGTTCAGCACGGTGACGATGATGTTGATCGCGCCCATGATGGAGGACGCGCCCATGATGTGCATGGCGAAGATGGCCAAGTCCATGCCCGGGCCCATCTGCAGCGACAGCGGGGCGTACAGCGTCCAGCCGGCGGCGGTGGCGCCGCCCGGCACGAAGAACGAGGCCGTCAGCATGATGGCGGCCACGGGCAGCAGCCAGAAGCTGAAGTTGTTCATGCGGGCGAACGCCATGTCCGAGGCGCCGATCTGCATGGGGATCATCCAGTTCGCGAAGCCCACGAAGGCCGGCATGATGGCGCCGAACACCATGATGAGGCCATGCATGGTGGTGAACTGGTTGAACAGTTCGGGCCGGAAGAACTGCAGGCCCGGCTCGAACAGCTCGGTGCGCAGCAGCAGGGCCAGCGTCCCGCCCTCCAGCAACATGAAGAACGAGAAGATGAGGTACATCGTCCCGATGTCTTTGTGGTTCGTGGCGAAAAGCCAGCGACGCCAGCCCGTCGGCATGGCGTGGTGGTGGTCATCGTGACCGTGGCCCGGGGACACGTGGTCTACAGTGACGCTGCTCATGATGGACTCCTTCCTGCTGAGTGCCGCCCCCGCCAGGCGGGGACGTCAGGGTATCTCGACTAAACGGAAAGCGGTTCAGACCGCGAGGGAAACAGCGACGGCGCGCGCATCAGCGCCCGGCCGTCACGTCCTTCGGTTGAACCGTCGGGTCCTGCCCCTTGCCGGCGTTGCTCCAGGCATGGCGCGTATAGCTGATGACCGCTGCGATTTCGACATCGTTGAGCTGGCCGCCGAACGCCGCCATGGCGGTGCCCGGCTTGCCCTTCAGCACGGTGTTGATCTGGGCCGCCTTGGGGCCCAGCACAACCTTGTCTCCGTCGAGCGCGGGGAAGCTGCCCGGGATGCCCTTGCCGTTGGCCTGGTGACAGGCCACGCAATTGGCGGCGAAAACCTTTTCGCCACGGGCAACCAGTTCGGCTTCCGTCCACTCCTTGTTGGGATCGTCGGCCGAGGCCGCCATCCTCTTTTTCTGGTCTTCAACCCACTTATCGTAGTCCGCCTGCGCCAGGACTTCCACGACGATGGGCATGAAGGCGTGATCCTTGCCGCACAGCTCGGCGCATTGGCCACGGTAGATGCCGGGCTGTTCGGCGCGGAACCAGGCGTCGCGCAGGAAGCCCGGAATGGCGTCCTGCTTGACGCCGAAGTCGGGGATCATCCAGGAGTGGATCACGTCGGCGGCGGTCAGCACGACGCGGACCTTCTTGTCGACGGGCACAACCATGTGGTTGTCCACTTCCATCAGGTAGAACTGGCCCTTGGGCTCGCGGTTCTCGATCTGGGCGCGCGGCGTCGACAGCGTGGAGAGGAACTTGACGCCGGCAGCGGAGCCGTCGAGGTACTCGTAGCCCCATTTCCATTGATAGCCGGTGACCTTGACGGTCAGGTCGGCGCTGGATGTGTCTTTCATGGCGACCACCGTCTTGGTGGCCGGCAGGGCCATCGCAATGACGATGATGAAGGGAATGACGGTCCAGGCGACTTCCACGCCGAGGTGCTCGTGGAAGGTGGCGGCCTTGTGGCCGCGGGATTTGCGGTGCGCCCAGATGGAGTAGAACATCACTCCGAAGACGCCGATGAAGATCACGATACAGATCGTGAGCAGCATCCAGTGCAGCCACATGACATCGCGCGCGATCTGAGTCACGCCTTCGTGCAGGTTCAGCTGATTGACCTTCGGGCCGCCGGGCATGTCTTGCACCTGAGCACCCGCCATGCCGCCAATCAGCATGGCACAAGCCCCCAGTATCCCTCTCCACTTCTTCATGCTTACCTCGAAACACGGCGCAAGGGCCGCTGTCGCCTCGTGGCACGAATGTCACTGCAACAGGACTACGCGCGATTATTAGATGGCAAGGATCGGCAGGGAGAGATGCTGCGGCCCCGCGTTCCCACTCGAATCATAAAGAAACTGGCGGATTATAGCGGACGCGCAAACAGATGTAATTTAATCCCCTTGATTTCGTTGGACCCGCCCCCATGGCCGCGCCGCGAGGCCGCGCGGGCCAGTGGCATAAAATCAGCCGCACCTTCATCCAAGACGGTTCCGAGATGCACAAGCAGTTGCCCGACCTGTATGCCGCGCTGCGCGCCCGCGCGCAGGAACTCCCGCCCGACGGGGCGCACGCCTTGTATATAGCGGGGCGTCGCTGCGGCTGGGCCACACACGCCGCGGCCGACGCGCTGCAAGGCGCCGACCATGTCGAAACGGACCACGACAGCGTGCGGATCGGCGAGGGCATGACCCCCGGCCCCGAGCTGGACGCGGTGCTGGAACGGGCCGCGATACTGTTGCGCGATGCCAACTGCCTGCGCGGCTGGCGCGACGAACTGCTGGACGTGGTCGCCGGCGAAGACAAGCTGGGCGTGATGGAGCGCACCGCGCTGCGGCCCTTCGGCCTGCCGACCAAGGCCGTGCACCTGAACGCCTGGACGCCCGACGGCCGGCTGTGGGTGGCGCGCCGCGCCCTGAGCAAATCAACGGATCCCGGTATGTGGGACACCCTGGTCGGCGGACTGGCCGGCAGCGGCGAAGCCCTGGAAGCCGCGCTGGTGCGCGAGTGCGGCGAGGAAGCCGGCCTGGACGAGCCGGACCTGATCAACCGCACGCCGCTGCGCACCATCCTGCGCATCCACCGCCGCCTGCCCGAGGGCTATCAGGTCGAAGACGTGCTGACCAGCACCTGCGTGCTGGCGGCCGACGCCAGCCCCGTCAACCGCGACGGCGAGGTGATGGAAATCCGCGCCATCGAAGTGGCCGAGGCGGTGCGCCTGCTGGCCGAAGGCGAGTTCACGCTGGAAGCGGCCCTGGTCATCGCGGAGGACATTCTGCGCCGCCAGGCGGCCGGCGAAATCCCGGCCTGAGCCGGGGCTGACGCCGGGGCCGGCCCTGACTCAGCGTGATTGCAGGCCGGGTTCGCCCGGCGTCGCGCCACTCTGTGCGGACCGGTCGGTGGCCTGCCGCGCGTCTTCCGCGCCATCGACGTGCCGAACCACGACAGTCTCGCTTTCGATCGCGCGCGCGTCCTTGGCTGTCACGTCCTTTGCCTCGTCCTTCGTCGCGACTTTCGCCGCCTCTTCCTCGCGCCGCTCCTCGCCCGCCGCCTCGGCGGCTTCGGCGGCCGCCGCCGCGCTGGGCGCCGGGACGGGCGCGGCCACGGGCGTCGCCGCCGCCTCGGCCTGCGAGGCCTGCGAGAACTGCTTCCACACCTCGATCGCGCGCAGGCGCTGCTTGGCCACGACCTGGATGCGCTCGCGCAGGTGTTCGTCGCGCGCCAGCAGGGCATGGAAATCGCGCGAGGACAGCATCAGCAGCTTGCAATAGCCCAGCGAGGTCACGTCGGGCGCGATCTGCTGCTCGCCCAGCAGACCGAGTTCGCCGAAGAACTCGCCGCTGCCCAGCTCGATCATGGTGTTGTCCGGCAGGTGCACGGCCACGGCGCCCGAAGCCACGAAGCACATTTCCTCGCCATGGCGGCCCTTGGTCAGCACGCGCTGGTCCGGCAACGCCAGCCTCGGCTTGAGCAGCTTGCTGATGGCGCGCAGCGAATCGGCCGACAAGCCTTCGAACAGGGGCACGCGCTTGATCAGGTCGGCCGCGCTCAGCTCGATGTCCAGCGGCGGGTGCCGGTCGATGTGCGACCAGCGGCTCTGCAATTGCGACATCAGGTCGGCGTACACCTCGCCGCTGATCAGGAACTGCTCCAGCATGTCGCGGTAGCGGATGCGCTCGAGCTCGCGCGCCACGCGGCCCAGGTAGCTTTCCTGCAGCCATTGCGCGTACTGGGGATACTGCAGGTTCAGCGCCTGCATGGCGTTCTCGATCAGGTCCAGCCGGCGCTGGTGCAGCGATACGATGCGCAGCGTGGCCTCTTCGCCCAGCAGCGGCGTGATCTGCTCGCGGGTGAACAGGATCAGGCGCTGCGCCACGGAACGCTTGCTCATCAGGTTGGCGAAACGCTGCCCCAGCTCATGCGCCAGCCAGCCCTGGAAACCGAACAGATAGTGCACGCGCAGGGCCAGCCGGAAGCCGGTCGAATAGCGCACGTCGGCCACGATGGCCTTCTCGAAGCCCTCCACGCCGCCGAGGCGGATGGCGTCCTCCAGCCGCTCGGCCCGCGCCAGCAGCGATTCGGCCATGCGCCAGTCCACGATCTGCGCCTTCAGGATGTCGAAGAACATTTCCTCTTCGCGCTGCGCCACGATCGCCAGGCCGACGGCCACGCGCTGCTCGTCGCTCATCTGGCCCACCTGGCCGTCGTGCACGCTGGCCAGGCTGGCGTCGAACACCGCGCGGATGCGGTCGCGCACCTCGCTGCCGATGTGCTCGGTCTTGGCCAGATCGTCGGTCTTGCCCTGCAGGTCTTCCAGCGCCACGGCCAGCGCCTGGTTGCGGATGGTGCGCTCCACGGGCGACAGCTGGTTCAGCCCCAGCATGCGGATCAGCGGGCGCAGGCTGATGCCGTTGACGAACAGGGTGATCAGCACGAAGGCCGTGGTGGCCACGGCGATGAACTGGCGCGCCTCTTCGGGCACGCCGGTCTGCTCGGTCACAGCCAGCGCCAGCGCCAGCGACACGGCGCCGCGCAGTCCGCCCCACAGCATCACGACCTTGTAGGGCCGGCTCACCTTGGTGCCCAGCCGCGTCAGCCCCAATAGCGGCAGCAGGCCGAACACCACGATGGCGCGCGCCGCCAGCGTGGCCACGAACAGCACCGCCACCAGCGCTAGTTCCTGCCAGTCGGCCGCGGCCATCAGCTTGGGAATCAGCATGGCCGCGAACAGGAAGATCAGCGAATTGGCCCAGAAGCCGAACTGTTCCCAGGCGCTGGACAGGTACTCGAAGGTGGTCGGCGACATGCGGGTGCGGCCGGTGGACCCCACCACCAGCCCAGCGATCACCGTGGCCACCACGCCGGAAACGTTCAGATAGTGCTCGGAGATGAAGAAGGACAGATAGGCCAGCGTCAGCGTCAGCGTGATCTCGGCGGTGGGGAAGCCGCGCAGCCAGGCGAACAGGAAACAGGCCAGCCGCCCCATGGCGAAACCGGCCACGCCGCCACCGATGAAGTGCACCACGAAATCATTGAACACGCCGCTGACGCTGAGTTCGCCATGGCCGCCCAGCACGGCCAGCAGCACGGAGTACAGGGCGATGGACGCGGCGTCGTTGAACAGGCTTTCGCCTTCGACCAGCGTGGTCAGGCGCTTGGGCGCGCCCACTTCGCGGAAAATGCCCACCACGGCCACCGGATCGGTGGTGGCGACGATGGCGCCCAGCAGCAGGCAGACCACCAGCCCGTAGGACGAGATGGCATCGAGCGTGACGCCCACCACCAGCGTGCACACCACCACGGCCACAATGGCCATCATGAGAATGGGGCCGATGTCGTCCATCAACCGGCGCACGTTCATGGACAGCGCGGTCTCGAACAGCAGCACCGGCAGGAACACCATCAGGAAGGTCTCGGACGAGATCTCGAAGCGTTCCAGGGAATCCAGGAAATCACCGATCCAGCTGGGCGCCCAGCCATGCAGGTGAATGACGATGCCGAGCAGACAGCCGACGATGGCCAGCAGCACCGAATAGGGCAGCTTGAGGCGGCCGGCCAGCGGCGGCATGAAGCAGACCAGCGTGAGCAGGCCCGCCAGGCCGAATACGAGAAAACCGACATCCATGTAAAGCCGCGTCCAGATCGTGAGGCGTGTGCGAAGTTTGACAAGAATAGCGGTTTTTCCGGGCCGTTCCGTCAGGCAGTTCACGCTTGCTCACGATTGAGCGGTCCGGAGGCGACGCCATCGCGCGCGCGGACGCCGGTTTTTGGATAATGTAGAGCCGTGCCAACTACGCAGGAGCGGCCCTTGGTCCGCACTCAGTCCCAAGCGCCGCGCGACGGCGCGCCCGCCTTGCTTGTGCAGCTCACCGACTGCCATCTGTTCGGCGAGGCCGAAACGTCAATGCTCGGCGTGAACACCGACGCCAGCCTGCGCGCGGTGCTCGGCCAGATCGAGGCCGACCACAAGCGTCCCGACCTGGTCCTGGCCACGGGCGACCTTTCCCAGGACGGCGAGGTGGCGGCCTACCAACGCCTGGCCGGCATGCTGCAGGCCAGCCCGGCGCTGGCCGGCGCCCGCATCCGCTGCCTGCCCGGCAACCATGACGCGCCCGACACGCTACGCCGCGCGTTGCCCGCCTGGAGCGAGCCGGTGACCGACGTGGGCGCGTGGCGCGTCATCTGCCTGGACACCACCGTGCCCGGCTCCAACGGCGGACACCTGCCCGACAGCCAGCTCGACCTGCTGGAAAGCGCGCTGGCCGAGGCGCCGGAACGGCCCGCGCTGGTCGCCACGCATCACAACGCCATGCCGATCACGCACTGGCACGACACCATGATGATCGACAACCCGCAACGCCTGTTCCAGCTGCTGGCGCGCTGGCCGCAGGCGCGCGTGCTGCTGTGGGGCCACGTGCATCATGAATTCGATCGTCGCCGGCACAATCTGCGCATCCTGGCCACGCCCTCGACCTGCTTCCAGTTCAGCGTGCGCGACGGCCGGCACGTGGTCGACGGCAAGGCGCCGGGCTACCGATGGATCAAGCTGTACAAGGATGGTTCGCTGGCGACCGGCGTGCGGCGGGTGCAGGAACCTGCCGTGAACGCCGCCGAGGCTGCGCGGGCCGCCTGAAGAACACCAACCGCCGCCCATGACGCACCGCCTGGTGGTGCGATCCGTGCGCGGCTGCGAATCACGCGCGCAAAAAAAATCGGGGCACCGGTATATACAGGTGCCCCGCAAGCATCCGTCTCATAGGGGAGGGGAAAGAGGAGAAGCCGAGACGGATGACAAGACTGCTAACCGGAGTTCGCGGTCTACATGAAGTTAGGCGCGGCCCACCCGATTAAGTTTCGGCAATCTGGTGAAATTCCTTAGCGAAGTTGTATCAATTTATTGATGCAACGATGACCATAGATATCAGGCGCAGACTCGCGCGATGGCTCGCTATCGGCTTGCCGCAAAAGCAAAGGGCCGCTTGCGCGGCCCCGGGCTTGTCTGGCATTGCGGCTTCAGGCAGCCAGCGTGCCGCGCATCTTTTTCAGCGCGGCGGCCTCGATCTGGCGGATGCGCTCGGCCGACACGCCGAACTCCTGCGCCAGCTCATGTAGCGTGGCGCCGCCGTCGTCCTGCAGCCAGCGCGCCTCGACGATGCGGCGCGAGCGCGGATCCAGCGCATCGAGCGCGCCATTCAGACCAGCGCTCTGCATGTGGTCGCGCGCGGCGCGTTCCAGCACTCGGGTCGGCTCCTGGCGGCCTTCGTCGGACAGATAGGCGATGGGCGCGTAGCTGTCATCGTCATCGTCCTGGTTTTCGAGCGACATGTCGCGGCCGGACATGCGCACTTCCATTTCGCTGACGTCCTCGCGGCGAACGTTCAATTCCTGCGCGATATGGTCGACCTGTTCCGGGTCCAGCGTCTGGCCGTCCGGGCGCATGCTGCGCAGGTTGAAGAACAGTTTGCGCTGCGCCTTGGTGGTGGCGACCTTGACCAGGCGCCAGTTGCGAATGATGTATTCGTGGATCTCGGCCTTGATCCAGTGCACGGCGAAGGACACCAGGCGCACGCCGCGCTCGGGGTCGAAACGCTTGACGGCCTTCATCAAGCCGACGTTGCCTTCCTGGATCAGGTCAGCATGCGGCAGGCCGTAGCCGAGATACTGGCGCGCCACGGAAACCACCAGGCGCAGGTGCGACAGCACCAGCTCGCGGGCGGCGGACAGGTCTTCCTGGTCGCGCAGGCGACGGCCCAGCTCGGTTTCGCGCTCGGCCGACAGCACCGGCAGGCGGTTCACGGCCGAAATGTACGCGTCGATCGTGCCCAGCGCGCCCGGATTGGCGATGGCCAACGCCAGGGCGTTGCCGGAAGCGGCCAACGAGGTACTGGGTTGCTTCATGGCGGAGGTCTCCGGAAAGCTCAGGGAAAGCGACATGGATTCGATCTTAGCACTCTGGTTGTGGGAGTGCTAATTCGACTATTGCGGCGCGTCAAAGTTTCGTTCCCATTGACGCGACCCCATTTATTTTTGCTGGCGAACGTCGCGAGGGACGTCCGCCCGCCCGTGGCGACCGGGGGCACGCTCAGTCTCACCAGCCCAGGCGCTTGAGCCCTTCCTCCGTGGCCTGTCCGTCCGGGCGGGCGAACAGCGCGCCCCGGGGATCCAGGAAGACCTGGTAGCGGGCCCCGTCGAACAAGGGCATGTAGGCGCCGCTGCCGAACTGCACATCGACGAACGGAAACCAGTTCGGGAAGCTCTTCTTCAGCGAGCCCAGGTCGGGCGCCGGCCAGTCGTCCAGCGAGTGGACCGAGCGCGTGGCGGCAGCTTCGCGCGCGGCGTCGCCATAGCGGCCGGACAGCCGTTCCAGCCGGTACAACGGCGGCACGCCCGCCATCAGGGCAGGCAGCTTCCAGCGCACCACGCGGGCGTCGATCTGCCACTGATCGCCATACAGTACATATTGCTTCTCGCCGATGCCAGGCGCGCTCGCGCGCACCTGGAACTGGCCGTCACCCTGTTGGCGGACTTCGAGACGCGCGACGGGCGCGTCCGTGGTCAGGCGGAAGAACTGCACCAGCGACAGGGCCAACAGGCCCGACACGCAGCCCAGCGCCACCAGCATCAGCCCGAACAGGCGCCGCACCGGCCGGAACTGGAAGAGGCGGCGACCGCGCTCATCTTTCGGGCCGCCCCGGCCCAGCAGCATGAACAGGCCCGGCAGCAGGACCACGACGGCGCCCAGCAGGATCCAGGCGAAGGGAGCGAAACCGTTGATCAAATCAGGCGTTCCTCATCAGGACAAGAACGCCGCGGACCGGGCGCGGCGCCGGCCTGCGGCGGCAGGCCGACCAGTATAGAAGCGCGGTTTCAGGCCGCCGGCTTTCCAAGCTGCTCGACGTGAAACCGGATGTGATCCTCGATGAAGGTGGAGATGAAGTAATAGCCGTGGTCGTAGCCCTCGTGGCGGCGCAGCGTCAACGGCTGACCTGCCTGGGCGCAGGCGGCTTCGAAAACCTCGGGATACAACTGTTCGGCCAGGAACTGATCGGCCTGGCCCTGATCGACCAGGATGCCGCCGGGGAAAGGCTGGCGCAGCCGCGCCATCAGCGCCGACGCGTCATAAGCGGCCCAGGCCTGGACGTCGTCGCCCAGATAGGCGCCGAACGCCTTCTTGCCCCAGGGGCAGCGGCTGGGCGCGGCGATCGGCGCGAAGGCCGAGACCGAGCGGTACTTGCCCGGGTTGCGCAAGGCCAGCACCAGCGCGCCATGGCCGCCCATGGAATGGCCGAAGATGCCGGCGCGCCCGGCGTCGCCGGGCAATTCGCCGCCCGTGGCGATGGCGTGCAGCTCGCGGGTGACGTAGCTGTCCATGCGGTAGTGGCGGCTCCAGGCGGGCATGGTGGCGTCCAGATAGAAGCCCGCGCCAGTGCCCAAGTCCCAGCTTTCGTCCTCGCCCGGCACGTTGGCGCCGCGCGGACTGGTGTCCGGCGCCACCAGCATCACGCCCAGTTCGGCGGCGACGCGCTGCGCGCCGGCCTTGATCATGAAGGTTTCCTCGGTGCAGGTCAGCCCGGCCAGGTAGAACAGCACCGGCACCGGGCCTTGTTCGGCCTGCGGCGGCACGAAGACGGAAAAGCGCATCGGCAGGCCGATCTCCGCCGAGTCGTGGCGGTAATAGCGCTGCGAGCCGCCGAAGCAGCGATGCTGGGAAATGAGTTCCAAGGCGGCGGCCATGCGGGAGTCCTCCGGATTCGGGTTGAAAGATGCGCCCTGACTTGCGGGCCGGGGAAGGGGGAGTGGACGGGCCGGATCGCGGCGTGGACATCCTTAGGGATTAGGGTATATCCACGGTACGACGTTCCGTCGCCAAATGTTAACCTGCGCCTCACGGACGACCGGCATCTGGTTTGTCCCCAGGCTGTGCCCGTCTACGCGGGCTTGCCGCCCGGAACGGGCGGCGCGGTCTGGGTACGAACCATTGCAAAAAATCCCGGCTTCCGTGCCCAGTTTGTGATCAGGGGGCTTGACCGGCGGCCACCGTGGCACTATTTATATACGTGAGAGAAGACATCCCGTTCTTCCGGATGCGCAAGCGCTGACACTATGGCACGTCTGCCCCGCCTGTACGCCCCCGGGCTGCCCCAATTGGTGCAAGCCAATTTCATCCAGCCCCTGGCAGCGCCGTCGCAACCCGCGCCGGCCGATATCCTGAATCAGCTGGCCACCTGGCTGGGCGAGTCCGCCCAACGCCACCGGGTGTCGGTGCACGCCTGGCTGCTCGCCAACGATCGCATCCTGCTGCTGGCCACGCCCGCCGACGAGGAAGGCTTGCCGCGCCTGATGCAGACGCTGGGCCGCAACCTCGCGGCGCGCCTGCGCGGCGGCCGCGTCTTCGCGGGCCGCTACCGCTCCGCGCTGCTCGAGCCCGGCGCCTGGGTCCTGCCCTCGCAGGTCTGGCTGGAAACCTATCCGGTGCGCAGCGGCGCGTCGCAGGATCCCGATTCCTGGCCCTGGTCCTCGGCCAGCAGCCATACCGGCAACACCAGCGCGCCGCCCGCGCAATGGCAGTCGGACCACGCCGATTACTGGGCCTGCGGCAATACGCCGTTCGACCGCCAGGCCAACTACCGCAAGCGCCTGCAGGACGGCCTGTCGCGCGAGGAATCCCAACGCATCGACC